>JBEIEG010000001.1:0-45650 GCA_040383035.1 Hyphomonadaceae bacterium
ATAGCCGGGGATGCGAATGATCTCCATGCGGTCCAGCAAAGGCTGGGGCATGTTGAGCGAGTTGGCTGTGGTCACGAACATCACGTCCGACAAGTCATAATCGACTTCCAGATAATGGTCGTTGAACGTGCTGTTTTGTTCGGGGTCCAACACCTCCAACAAAGCTGCAGCTGGATCGCCACGATAATCAGCACCCATTTTGTCGATCTCGTCCAGCAAGAAGAGCGGATTGGCGCTTTTCGCCTTCTTCATCGACTGGATGATGCGGCCGGGCATCGAACCAATATAGGTGCGGCGATGTCCGCGAATTTCAGACTCATCGCG
The DNA here is from genome assembly GCA_040383035.1 of Hyphomonadaceae bacterium. Taxonomy (GTDB): domain Bacteria; phylum Pseudomonadota; class Alphaproteobacteria; order Caulobacterales; family Aquidulcibacteraceae; genus Aquidulcibacter. The sequence continues at coordinate 325 of JBEIEG010000001.1, forward strand.
CACCCCACCGAGCGACACGCGCACAAAGTCGCGCCCAGTTGCTTTGGCGATGGACTTGCCGAGCGAGGTTTTACCCACGCCTGGCGGCCCCACGAGGCACAAGATAGGCCCACGCAGCTTATTGGTGCGGGCACCCACAGCCAGATATTCCAAGATGCGCTCTTTGACTTTTTCCAAGCCATAGTGATCGCCGTCAAGAACCTCTTCAGCTGCATCAATGTCCTTCTTGGTCTTCTTTTGCTTGCCCCAAGGCAGCGCGATCAACCAATCCAGATAGTTGCGCACGACGGTCGATTCCGCCGACATCGGGCTCATTTGCTTCAGCTTTTTGAGTTCGGCTTCGGCTTTAGTGCGGGCTTCTTTGGAGAATTTGGTTTTGCGGATTTGCTCTTCTAGCTCCTGAAGCTCGTCACGACCTTCGTCTTGCTCGCCCAGCTCGCGTTGAATGGCCTTCATTTGCTCATTCAGATAATAGTCGCGCTGGCTCTTCTCCATTTGCCGCTTCACGCGGTTACGAATGCGGCGCTCAACTTGAAGCACGCCCATCTCGCCTTCCATGAAGGTGAAGATGCGCTCGAGACGCTTGGTCGCGCTGAAGATTTCCAGCAATTCTTGTTTCTGTTCCAGCTTGATCGCCAGATTGTCAGCAATCACGTCAGCCACTTGGCTAGCGGTTGGCAATTGGCCGAGGCCGGAGACGATTTCAGGCGGGATTTTACGGTTAAGTTTTACATAATTCTCGAACTGCTCAATCGCCGTGCGCGACAGCGCCTTTGCTTCTGGGCTATCGGCATCGATATCTTCGATCTCTGTGACTTGAACCGTGAACATAGGCTCGGTCGCATCAAAACTCTCAATCGACACGCGCGATTTGCCTTCAACCAGAACCTTCACGGTCCCGTCAGGCAATTTTAGCAATTGCAGCACCGAGGCGATGACACCAATCTTATGGACGTCGCCGGGGCCCGGATTATCGGCGCTAGCGTCTTTTTGGGTTGCCAGCACAATTTCCTTATCGCTGCGCATCGCTTCTTCCAGAGCCCGAACCGACTTTTCACGCCCCACGAACAAAGGCGAGACGCGATGCGGGAACACGACGATGTCGCGTAGGGGTAGAAGCGGCAGAATACGTGTCTTGGTCATTCAGTTTCCTTAGACTTGGCCTGAGGCATCCTAATTCTTCTTTGAGGCGTAACTTTGATCCAAGCGGATCAAAGCGCGCTCCACGGGGAGAGATGGCGCCTTATTGCGGTCTTTTGCAAGTCCGCGATCATGTTAGTCCACAAATGGATGCGCCTAGGGCTAGGTTCAAGGCCTGCCCTGTTTCCGTGATTGGTGGGTGGTCGCTAAGAACATCTAGGCTCTACATTCGCCTGGTCAAATCCATCCTTGCTTCACACCGCAGGGCACCCTAGGAATAAAGAGAAAAATAAGCCGTCAATCACCGCTCTGGAGGAAAATATGCGCTATAAATCAGTATCTCTGATCGTCTTGGCTTGTGCGTTAGCAGGGCAAGCTGATGCGCAGCCACAAGGTCTTGAGGCAAGCATCACGCGCACGACTTATGGCATCCCCCATATCACCGCCAAAAACTGGAAGAGCATCGGATATGGCGTCGGTTATGCCTATGCGCAGGACAATTTGTGCATGTTGGCCGAAGATTTCGCCACGGTGGCCGGCGAGAGGTCTCTACACTTTGGGACCAAGGAGAAAACGAGCCTCGGTTTTGACCCAATAGACAATCTAGCCGCAGACACGTTCTTCCGGTCCAACTTGGATCTTGCAACCCTGCGCCGGGATAGCTTGAAGACCAGCAAAATCGCGCGAGATCTGAGCGAAGGCTATGTTGCCGGCTATAATCGCCTGCTGCGAGATTTAGGACCTGATCGGGTGCCCGAAGCCTGTCGCGGTAAGGCTTGGGTGCGTCCCATCACGACAGACGACATGCTACGCCTAACCGAAAAGAATGCGCTGCGCTCCGGTGCTTTGGTGCTGGCCCAAGCGATTGCCTATGCGGCTCCACCACAAGAAGCGAAAGCCGAAAAGGTTGCAGCGCTAACCCTGCCTAATACCGAAACATCCGGGCTCGGCAGTAATGGCTGGGCCTTTGGGGCAGAAACGACCGCCAATGGGCGTGGCCTGATTGTTGGCAATCCACATTTCCCGTGGTCAGGTCCATCGCGCTTTTATCAACTCCACATCACCATACCGGGCGTCGTGGATGTCATGGGCGCGACATTGGCGGGCTCTCCCTTACCCACCATCGGCTTTAACAAAGACATTGCTTGGACTCACACAGTCAGCGCGGCCCGGCACACCACCGTGTTTGAACTTACCCTCGATCCGGCGGACCCCACCCGCTATCTTGTCGACGGCAAGAGCGAAGCGATGCAGGTCCGCACGATTCAAGTGCCGACGCCTGAAGGGCCAGTCCAGCGCACGGTCTATACCAGCCGCTTTGGCCCGCTTATGGTGATACCGTCAGCAGGGCTGAATTGGACGAAGGAACGCGCCTTTGCCATACGTGACGCCAATAGCGGCAATAATCGCCTGATTGACGCTTGGTTGGGGATCAATCTTGCCAAGAATGTCGGCGATATTCGCAACGCAGTGACCACAACCCTTGGCATCCCGTGGGTGAATACGATCGCAGCGGACCGCTATGGCAATGCGCTATTGGCCGATGTCACAGCTGTTCCCAATGTCTCTGCTCAAAAGATCAAGGATTGCGCCACGCCGCGTTCGGCCCCCTTGGCGCAACGGCTCATCGTGCTGGATGGCAGCAAACCGGCCTGTGAGTGGGATCAGGCACCGGGCACCCCGGCCCTCGGCTTGATGCCCGCTAGCGATCAGGCAATCGTCGAGCGGCGCGACTATGTCGCCAACAGCAATGATAGCTATTGGCTGACGAACCCTAAAAGCCCTTATCGTGTTTTGTCCCCTATTCTGGGCACCGCAGAAGTCGCACGCAGCCTGCGCACCCGCTCTGGCCTAATTGAGATTGACCGCAGGCTCACCGGCACCGACGGCTTTACCAGTACAAAGGTCGATCATGAGACTGCGCGCGCCATGCAATATGCCAACAAGAGCCTGGCCGCGGAACTCACGCTCGATGCGGTTCTGGGACTTTGTGCCGACCAAGCTGATCTGGCCGCGGCCTGTCAGACGCTGAAAAGTTGGGACAGACTTTATAACAACGACAGCAAAGGGGCCTATCTCTTCTGGGCGTTCTGGGAATTGGCCGACAGGCTTCCGGGCAAATGGGCGACGCCCTTTGATCTGAAGGACCCTGTGAACACCCCGCGTGATCTGGTCACGACTGGGCCAGTTGCTGACCAATTGCGCGGTGCCTTACGGTCCGCAGCAGAGCGCCTATCCAAAGAGGGTCATGTCTTGGACGTGCCCTGGGGAAGCGTTCAATTTGTGACCCGAAATGGCGAAAACATCCCTATCCATGGTGCACATGGCAATCTGGGCGTGCTGAACGTGCAAGTCTCTGAGAAAGTCGGCCAAACCCTCGTGCCACGCTCTGGCACCAGCTATCTGCAGATCGTTGGCTTCGATGACAAAGGCCCGGTTGCTGATGCGATTTTGAGCTATGCCCAGTCGACAGACCCAGCTTCACCTTATTATGCCGACCAAACCAAGGCCTATGCGGAGAAGCGCTGGAACCGCTTGCCCTTTACACCCGCCCAGATCCAAGCGGCCAAAGTCGGTGAGACGTTGAAGCTGAAGGAATAGAGCGCATCAGCCCCGCATTGGGCGAACAAGACACTGGGGGCCAAGATCGGCGACTTTCTTGACCCCCATAAGTGTCATATTGGTGCGCATCTCTGCCTCAAAAAGTGATAGCAGGCGGGCTACCCCCGCCTCCCCACCTGCGGCTAACGCATAGGCATAGGCTCGCCCGAGCATGACGGCATCGGCCCCAAGCGCTCGAAAGCGCAGCACATCCACCCCGCTACGAACGCCAGAGTCAGCCAGTATTGGAATCGCTTTAGCCACGGCTTCGACGATTCCCGGCAAGGCTGCTGCGGTCGACAAAGTGCCATCCAATTGCCGCCCACCATGGTTTGAGACCACCAAGGCGTCGGCCCCAAACTTAACGGCGTCGCGGGCATCGTCAGGGTCTAAGATGCCTTTGATGATAATCTGGCCCTGCCAGCTGTTGCGGATCCATTCGAGGTCTTTCCAGCCGATACTGGGATCGAAATTCGCGCCAAGCCAGCCGATATAGTCGGCTAGGCCGGTCGCTTGGCCACGATAGGCAGAGATATTGCCAAGATCATGGGGTCTGCCCAGAAGACCCACATCCAGCGCCCAGCGCGGGTGCGCGAGGGCTTGGCCCATCCGACGCGTACCCGCCCAAGGCCCAGACATGCCCGAATGCGGGTCGCGGTAACGCGATCCAGGCGTTGGCATGTCTACGGTGAACACCAATGTCGTAACGCCCAATGCTGTGGCGCGTGCCAACGCATCGGCCATAAAGCCGCGATCTTTCAGGACATAGAGCTGGAACCAGATCGGCTGGACGCTGGCTTCCGCCACTTCCGCGATAGGGCAAACGCTGACGGTGGAGAGCGTATAGGGGATGCCCGCCTTGGCAGCGGCTCTGGCGGCCTGCACCTCGCCCCGGCGTGCCAACATACCAGATAGGCCGACTGGGCCTAGGATGATCGGCAGCGCAAGCTCTTGCCCCAAAAGCGTGGTTGAGAGATCGACGCCGTCCATGGCGTGAAGCACGCGCTGGCGCAACAGGATTTGCGACAAGTCAGACTCATTGGCCTTAAGGGTTGCTTCGTCCAGCGCGCCGCCATCGACATAGTCAAACAAAAAGCGCGGCAAGCGCTGTTGCGCTGCACGCCGAAAATCACTTGGACTGGCAATGATCATCTAGCCCTGCCCCTTCAGACCGCTTAGCCATAAGCTAAGCACAGCGCTGGGCTCTCAGGCAAATCCGCCGCTGGCGTCTTGTTGCTGGCAACGTACCAAACGACTGGTAAGCACTGCAGCTTGGCGATGCTTGACGGCTTCGCGGTAATCGCTGTCCGTTACCATGGCCAGAAAAGCACCGGCACTGGGATAGTTCGCGATGAAGATCGTATCCCAAGTCTCTGATTCTGGACCGGTTACCATGGCTTGCATGGTCCCGCGCCAAACGACCTTACCACCTAAACGGCTGAAGATTGGATCGCTGGTGCGGCCATATTCCTTATATGCTTCCTCGCCCGTGCGGCCCAGATTAGCGTCAGGATGATCGGCTGGATAAATCGCGAGCGGACGATAGCGAACCTGATTGAGCATCCAGATCGGCTCATCGCGCGGCAGCGATTTGAACAGGTCAAAGGCTGCCCGTGTTGGATCGACAAAGGCCTCGTCAGTCATGGGGAGTTCGCCTTTTGCTTAGCCAGCAGCGGCAGGGGCTGCTTGGTCGCGACGCTCTGAATAGATCAAAAGCGGCTTGGCACGGCCTTCAATGACTTCGCCATTGACCACGACTTCTTCCACGCCCTCGTAAGATGGCAGGTCGAACATGGTCTCCAAAAGCACGCCTTCGAGGATGGAACGAAGACCACGAGCACCGGTTTTGCGCGCAATGGCCTTGGTGGCCACGCACCGCAACGCTTCCTCGGTGAAGGTCAGCTTGGTGTTTTCCATCTCAAACAAGCGTTGATACTGTTTGATCAAAGCGTTCTTGGGCTCGGTCAGGATTTGGATCAAAGCGGCTTCGTCCAAATCTTCCAAAGTCGCGAACACAGGCATCCGGCCAACGAATTCAGGGATCAGGCCGAACTTCAACAAATCCTCGGGCTCACACTCGCGCAGCACATCGCCGGTGCGGCGGTCGTCTGGGCTGCGAACATTGGCACCAAAGCCGATGCCAGCACCCGTGCCGCGGCGCGAAATGATGGTATCAAGGCCTGGGAAGGCCCCGCCAGCGATAAACAGGATGTTGGTGGTGTCGACTTGCAGGAATTCCTGTTGCGGATGTTTACGGCCACCTTGTGGCGGCACAGACGCGACCGTGCCTTCCATCAGTTTCAGCAAAGCCTGTTGTACACCCTCACCCGACACGTCGCGCGTGATCGATGGATTGTCAGACTTGCGGCTGATCTTGTCGATTTCGTCGATGTAAACGATGCCGCGCTGGGCACGTTCCACATTATAGTCCGACGCCTGCAACAGCTTTAGAATGATATTTTCAACATCTTCCCCAACATAGCCAGCTTCGGTCAAAGTCGTGGCGTCTGCCATGGTGAAAGGCACGTCGATGATGCGGGCAAGGGTCTGGGCCAAAAGCGTCTTACCGCAACCGGTTGGACCAATCAGCAAGATGTTCGACTTCGCCAGTTCCACATCGCCATTCTTTTGCGAGTGGGCCAGGCGCTTATAATGATTGTGCACAGCCACGGCCAAGACGCGCTTGGCATAGTTTTGGCCGATTGCGTAATCGTCGAGAACGTCCTTGATCTCCTGCGGCGTGGGTACGCCGTCCTTGGATTTCACAAGTTGGTTCTTGTTCTCTTCGCGGATGATATCCATGCAAAGTTCGACGCACTCATCGCAGATAAAGACCGTTGGCCCTGCGATCAGTTTGCGGACTTCATGCTGGCTCTTGCCGCAGAAGCTGCAATAGAGCGTATTTTTTGAATCACCGCTGGCTGCTTTGGTCATATCTACTCCAGTCCGTCACGGTGCTGCTAAAAGCAGCCTCTGACGGTCGCTTCAAAAAGCTTTGTCCAGTCTTGCACGGAATCTGTCAACGATCCGTTGCAAAACTGAAGCAATTAGTGTCACCCGCCTTTGCTTACGCAAAAATGAGGCCGAGCGGGCTTAAAGCCCTGCTTAGCTCGTCTGACTTGGGTCTTCGCGCTTCACAAAAACTTCGTCCACAATGCCGAAAGCTTTGGCTTCTTCGGCGGTCATGAAATGGTCTCGGTCTAAAGTTTTCTCAATCACATCATAGTCTTGCCCAGTATGCTTGACGTAGATTTCGTTGAGGCGACGCTTGGTAGCAACAATGTCTTCTGCATGACGTGCAATGTCAGTTGCTTGGCCGCGGAAGCCGCCAGAAGGCTGGTGCACCATCACGCGGGCATTTGGCAGCGCAACACGGCTACCTTTTTGACCGGCGGCTAGCAAAAGCGAACCCATAGACGCGGCTTGCCCCATCACAACCGTGGAGACGGGCGAGCGGATGTATTCCATCGTGTCATAGATCGACAGGCCAGAGGTGACGACACCACCTGGGCTATTGATATACATAGCGATTTCTTTCTTTGGATTTTCAGACTCCAAGAAAAGAAGCTGTGCGCAGATCAAAGCGGCCATGCCGTCCTCAACAGGACCTGACACGAAAATGATGCGTTCGCGCAACAGACGAGAAAAAATGTCGAAGGCCCGCTCGCCACGCGAACTTTGCTCGACAACCATCGGGACTAAGCCCAGTGCGCGTGTGATATGATCGGTCATAAAAGCCTCTTTCAGAACACGCCAAATGCGTTCCGGAACACTAGATATTGGCCCGCTTCGCCTCGGTTGCAAGGAGATGTTGCGGTTAATACGGTTTGCAAGCAGTGAATGAAGGAAAGATGAAGCTCATCTGTCCAATCCACATCCATTTACAGGCCAGTGGCAAACGTAGATGCAGCGACAACAAGCCTTACGGATAGAGCGCATTCAAATAAGCAGCAATTCTTACCCCTGCCTGCATCAGGCGCATGTCTAAGGCCTCGTTTTGCTGGAATGCATAGGTGTAACCCAAGCGCGAATCGGACGGATAGATCGTGTCACGCAGAGCCGCACTCTCCGCAATCCAAACCAATGGATCGGCATTGGCCCAGTCTTTGAGGTTTTGTGGGGTGATCCGACGCGACAACCAAGCCGTCATTTCGGTGTAAGATAATTGCTGCCGATCAACCAGATTGCCATCCCAAACGGCGTGTAAATTGGTTTCCTCGCGACCGAATTGGACCTTGACGTCATTGCCACCACGGTCGGTGCCATTGCCGACATGGAGTGGTTGGTGAAGATCGCCAATGATATGAATGGTAAACCGTAGGGCCAATTGCTTGTCCGCTAGGCTAGCTTTTGGATCGCGCAGTGTCTTTGCAAAGCCCGCCAAGGCGCTAACCGCATCGCCTTCTGGTGGCGCACCAACTTCTGCGTAAGTCTTGCCTGCCGGAACCGTGACATAATGCCAAGGATTGGCCGTCTTTTGCCAGAAAACTTCAGGGCTAGAGCGCATTTCATCTGGCCAAGTGGAGGCTTCGGCCAAAGACTCCGTGCCCAAGACAGCCTTCACCGCTTCAGCGGCTTTTTTCGACAAATGAGGCTCGGCAATCGCTCCGGTCACCCGATGGCCAATTTGCCCCCAAGCGAAGGCGGGCGAGCCGCTTAGAAATACCAATAAGGCGACAAGAAAGGCACGCATGCGTTGATCTCCAACCCATGCGGCTCGCAAGAAACCGGGGTTACTACAATGGATTTTAAGGGGTGCCTTAGACGGGTTCAAGCCAATCACAGGTCAATACGTGGCTGTTGCTGTCAAATCCTGTTAAAGGGCGGTTCGAAGCATTGCTCCCAGCAAGCTGTACCATTCATTCGCGACCTAGAAGCGCGATTTCAGGATCATCATGCCCTTCCCATCCCTACCCGCCGTATTTGAAGCCGCATTGACGGCACAAGGTTACGGCGAGCCCACCCCCGTTCAAGCCGCAGTTCTGGCAGAAGAACGCGCTGACGCTGACCTTTTGGTGTCGGCACAGACCGGTTCTGGCAAGACTGTTGCCTTTGGTCTGTCCATTGGCCCCACGCTTTTGGCTGGCGAAGAACGCCTAGGCCGAGGCGGCGCGCCGTTAGCCTTGGTCATCGCGCCGACACGCGAACTGGCCCAACAGGTCGCCCGCGAACTGGAGTGGCTCTACGCCAAAGCAGGCGCGCAGGTCGTCTGCTGCGTCGGTGGCATGGATGCGCGCCAAGAGGCCCGCAAGCTTCAAGCGGGCTGCCATATCATTGTCGGCACACCGGGACGCTTGCGCGACCACATGGAGCGCGGCCGAGCAGACTTCAGCGCGCTGCGCGCTGTTGTGCTTGATGAAGCCGACGAAATGTTGGACTTGGGCTTCAAGGACGACTTGGAGGCCATTCTAGACGGCACGCCAGAAGACAAGCGCACACTCCTCTTCTCCGCCACCTTGGCCAAGGACATTGTCACCCTCGCCAAGCATTATCAACGCAACGCGATCCGCATTGATACGACAACGCGCGATGTACCCCATGGCGATATCGAATATCGCGCCATACGGGTTGCACCGAACGAGCTTGAACTGGCTGTCGTCAACGTCCTGCGCTTTTATGGCACGGGCGGTGCCTTGGTGTTTTGTGCAACGCGCGAGAGCGTCCGGCATTTGTTTGGTAGCCTGCGTGAGCGCGGTTTTTCGGCGGTGGCTTTGTCGGGTGAGCTTTCGCAGAAGGAACGCACCGATGCGCTGCAAGCACTGCGCGATGGCCATGCCCGCGTCTGCGTTGCAACTGACGTAGCCGCACGCGGTCTCGACCTGCCAGATCTAAACCTCGTGATCCATGCAGAGCTGCCCCAGAACAAAGCGGCCCTGCTTCACCGCTCAGGCCGCACAGGCCGTGCTGGGCGTAAGGGGACTTCGGTCGTTTTGGTGCCAACCACACGGCGCAAGAAGGCTGAACAATTGCTGCATTCGGCCGGTGTGTCCGCCACTTGGTCAGGCCCGCCAAGCGCTGAATCCATTCGGGCAGCAGACCGCGACCGCTTGATGAATGATCCGATGCTGAAAGAGCCCGCAACCGAGGAAGATGTGGGCCTAGCCACAGCTCTTCTTGAAGCAGCAGGCCCAGAACAAGTCGCGACGGCCCTGATCCGCCTTTACCGTTCGCGCCTGCCAGAGCCTGAAGATCTGTTTGAGCCCGTGGCAGAACCCCGTGGCCAACGACCAGAGCGTGGTGAGCGCCCGGCCCGCATGCGTGACCGTCCAGAACGCGACCCGCGCGACTTTGGCGGGCAAGAAGGGTCTGGCGCGCCATGGTTCCGCCTGTCGGTCGGTCGCAATTCAAACGCTGACCCGAAATGGCTGATCCCGCTGATTTGCCGCCTCGGCCATGTCACCAAGAATGACATCGGCAATATCCGCATTTTCGATCGCGACACCGTGTTTGAAATCGATCCCCGCGTGGCCGACCGGTTTATGCAGGCGGTCTATAACCATCCAGATGACGCCATGCGGATAGAACCCGCCAATGATCCCGGCAGCGCCAAAGGTGCACCACGTCGGGGTGATAAAAAGAAGGGCGGCAACAAGGGTAAACCTAACGCGCCAGTTGCGCCTGGTGAACGTGGCCCCCGCGGCATTGTCGGCCCACCGCGCGGCAAAGGCGGCCCGCCACCCTTTGGGAAAAAGTCATTTAAAAAGAAAGTCCGGATGGACTGAGGGGTCTTTGCCCCTCATTCATGTCATCCCCGCCGAAGCGAAAGCGGAGAGCGGGGACCTTTATGATACACGTTTTCTCCCCTCTCCCAATTGGAGAGGGGCTTTAGGCATCATTCTCTCAGCTCAACGCTGCCTGAGCCGCTGCCAAGCGCGCGATGGGCACGCGATAGGGTGAGCAGGACACATAGTCGAGGCCGGCTTTTTCGCAGAAAGTGATGGAGGCAGGATCGCCGCCATGTTCCCCACAAATGCCCAGTTTCAAATCTGGCTTGGTGGCGCGGCCACGGTCGCGAGCAATCTTGATGAGGTCGCCGACGCCCGACTGATCCAAAGTCACGAACGGGTCTTTTTCAAAGATGCCCTGCTCGACATAAGCACCCATGAAGCGGCCGGAATCATCGCGGCTAATGCCTAGGGTCGTCTGCGTTAAGTCGTTGGTGCCGAAGGAGAAGAAAGCTGCCTGACGGGCAATCTCGTCGGCTTTCAGCGCCGCGCGCGGCAATTCGATCATGGTGCCAACCGAATACTCGATTTCCATGCCTTCATGATCCATGACTTCGCGGCCGATGGCATCAACGCGGTCTTTCAAGATTTGCAATTCCTTTTCCGTCGCCACCAGCGGGATCATGATCTCTGGCACCGGGGCTTCGCCTTCAGCTTTGGCCACTTGAATCGCAGCTTCAAAGATGGCGCGCGCCTGCATCTCATAGATTTCAGGATAGGTGATACCAAGGCGGCAGCCACGGTGGCCCAGCATTGGGTTCACTTCGTGCAAATCCTTAGCGCGTTCCAGCAATTTGGCTTTATCCAGCCCAGTTGCATTGGCTACCGCTTCCACATCTTCCAAGCTATGCGGCAGGAATTCGTGCAAAGGCGGGTCGAGCAAGCGGATCGTGCAGGGCAAGCCCTTCATGATCGTGAAAATCTCAACAAAGTCTTGGCGTTGCATCGGCAGAATTTTGGTCAGTGCCAAAACGCGACCTGCTTTGGTTTCCGAAAGGATCATCTCGCGAACAGCAGCAATCCGGTCAGCGTCAAAGAACATATGCTCGGTGCGGCAGAGACCAACGCCCTCAGCCCCAAATTCGCGTGCGGTACGCACGTCGAGCGGGGTTTCAGCATTCGCCCGAACCTTCAAGCGGCGGACTTTATCAGCCCAGACCATCAAGGCCGCAAAGTCGCCCGACAATTCAGGCTGTTCCATCTCAACCGCGCCAAACAGGACTTCGCCCTTGGAGCCATCGACCGAGATGATATCGCCCTTCTTGATCTCACGACCGCGCACTTTGAACACGCCTGCTTCTTCGTCGATGCGGATTTCACCGGCACCCGAAACGCAAGGCCGGCCCATACCGCGTGCCACAACCGCTGCGTGGCTGGTCATGCCGCCGCGTGAGGTTACGATGGCGCGACTGGCGTGCATGCCATGAATATCTTCGGGGCTGGTTTCTTCGCGCACGAGGATAACCGACTTCCCGGCCTTAGACATTTCTTCGGCTTCATCGGGGTCAAATACAACTTCGCCAACGGCAGCACCGGGCGAAGCTGGCAGGCCGACGGCGATCAAGTCACGCACTGCACCTGGCGCGATTGTTGGGTGCAGCAATTGATCCAGCGCTGCAGGATCGACCCGCATGACCGCTTCATTTTCGGTGATCAGGCCTTCGGCGACCATATCGACAGCAATCTTCAACGCAGCCTTGGCGGTGCGTTTGCCATTACGGGTTTGCAGCATCCACAATTTGCCGCGCTCGACTGTGAACTCAATGTCTTGCATGTCGCGGTAATGGCCTTCGAGCTGGCCATAAACTTGCACCAATTGCAGGAACACCTCAGGCAGCGCTTCTTCCATCGAAAGACCGCCCTCGCCCATCGTCTCACGCTGGACGCGGGTGATGGACTTCGGCGTGCGGATCCCGGCGACAACGTCTTCGCCTTGGGCATTGATCAGATATTCGCCATAGAACAAACGCTCACCCGTTGATGGGTTACGCGTAAAGGCCACACCCGTGGCGGAAGTTTCGCCCATATTCCCAAACACCATGGCCTGCACGTTGACGGCGGTGCCCCAGCTTTCGGGAATGTCGTGCATTTTGCGGTAAAAATCCGCGCGGTCGTTCATCCAAGACCGGAACACAGCCCCAACCGCGCCCCACAATTGGTCGTTCACATCTTGCGGGAATGGCTTGCCCATCGCGGATTCCACCGCGGCCTTATATTTCACAACGACCTTTTCCCAATCTTCCGCCTGAAGGTCGGTATCAATCGTGTAATCGTTGACTTCCTTATAGCTTTCCAGAATGTCTTCGAACATGTGATGGTCGAGTTCCAGAACCACATTGGAATACATTTGGATGAAGCGGCGATAGCTATCAAAAGCAAAGCGGCGGTTGCCGGATTGCGCCGCAAGGCCTTCCACCGTCTCATCGTTCAGGCCCAAGTTCAGGACCGTGTCCATCATGCCGGGCATAGAAGCGCGCGCGCCAGAGCGGACCGACACCAGAAGCGGGTTGCCTGCATCGCCAAAACCTTTGCCAACGGTGGTCTCAACCGTGGTCATGGCTGCTTTGACTTCATCGGCCAACGCATCGGGGTATTTCTGGCCCAAAGCATAAAAAGCCGTGCAGACCTCGGTCGTGATGGTAAAGCCTGGAGGAACGGGAAGCCCGATCTTATTCATTTCGGCAAGGTTCGCGCCCTTGCCACCCAGAAGATTTTTCATGGTAGCGTCGCCATCGGCGAGCCCCGCTCCAAAGCTATAGACCAATTTACTCATGTAGCATGTGCCTCATGTGATTCCTGCGCCACAAGCGCTTGTTAGCGGCCCTTCTAAGGCAGTCCAGTGAGTTATCAACCCACACCGAAGCCCAGAACGGCTGAACTGTGTCGCAAGACACACACCCTTTTGGGTATGTAGTTTTACAACACGCAAAATCATCCAGAACCTGAGCATTTGTCTGGATCGAAGTCCTGATGAAACAAGCCTCAGCTCAAGCCCCGTGTAGCAACCCGGGGCGGACCGGCAGGCTTCAATCTACGCGCCTGCCAACTTCGAGAAGTCGGCCACCCGCTCGCTCACTGCACGCAATTTCACCAATAGAGCCAAACGGTTCTGACGAATGGCAGCATCAGAATCATTGACAAGAACAGTCTCAAAGAACAGATCGACTGGGCCGCGCAGCCCTGCCAAAGCGCTCATTGCGGCATCAAACGCTTCTGTCGCGAGGGCCTGATCCATCTGGCTTTCAGCGGCCACAAGGGCTTGGTACAGCCCCTGCTCGGCTGGTTCTGCCAACAGCGCATCTGACACGGTGCCCTGTGCCGCAGCCCCGTCCTTCTTTTCCTCCGCACGCAGAATATTGGCCCCACGCTTAAGACCCGCCACCAAATTGGCCCCATCCTCGGTCTTCAGGACCTTAGCCAGAGCCGTCACACGGGCAACGATTCGCACGATGTCATCATCGGGGATGGCAAAAGCCGCTTCCAGCACATCTGGCGCAAAGCCTTCATCGCGGAGGGAGACGCGGAGGCGTTCGAGGATGAAGTCGAGCAAGCCATTGGCTGTGGTTTTCTCTGCCAAAGCAAAGCGGACACCCGCTTCCCGCACAATCCGAATGACACCCAGCGCCGCACGGCGCAGCGCATAAGGGTCGCCCGAACCGGTTGGTTTCTCGCCAATGGCAAAGAAGCCAGTCAATGTGTCTAGCTTATCGGCCAAAGCCACGGCCATGGCGACAGGCTCACTTGGCACCTGATCGGATGGACCGACGGGCTTATAATGATCGCGGATGGCGTCGGCGATGATCGTGTTCGCCCTAACCCTTGTGCTCCCCTGCGACGCGGGGGAGCTGTCGGCGGAGCCGACTGAGGGGGGAATGCCCCCTCCACCCTGCTGCGCAGGGTCCCCCTCCCCCGTTGCACGGGGGAGGACAGCCTCGTGAAGCTGATAATAACGCCCCATAACCCCTTGAAGTTCTGGGAATTCCCCGACCATCTCGGTCGTCAAATCAGCCTTAGCCAACAAAGCAGCGTGCTTGGCTGCGGCCACATCTGCCCCGACCAGTGGCGCGATCTCGCCAGCTAATCGGATAATTCGATCCACCTTTTGCCCAACGCTGCCCAGCTTTTCGTGGAACACCAACGTATCCAGCTTCGCCACGCGGCTTTCGAGGCTCGCCTTGCGGTCCAAGTCCCAGAAATAGCGCGCATCATTGAGGCGAGCGGCCAGCACGCGGGCATTACCCAGCGCGATTTTCTTGCCGCCGTCGGTTGCCTTTACATTGGACACGATGATGAAATGCGGCGCGAGGCCACCAGTCTTAGGATCGCGGACGACGAAGTATTTCTGATTGACCCGCAAGGTCAGGCGAATGACTTCAGGCGGCAGGTCCAAAAAGGAAGGATCCATGTCGCCCATGATCACATGCGGCTCGTCCACCAGACCACAGACTTCTTCTAAAAGCCCTTCATCATGAATGAGTTCAAGGTTTCGCGCATGGCACAGGGTTTGGGCGTCCGCCTTGATCTGGGCCTTGCGCTGATCGCGGTCGAGGACGACATGGGCGGCTGACAGCTTGGCCTCATAATCCTCAAAGTCCTTGACCTCAAAAGTGCCTGTGCCGTGGAAGCGATGGCCTTCGCTGATGTTGCTGGCGGCAATGCCGTCGACGTCAAACGGCACGACTTCACCGTCAAACACCGC
Source organism: Hyphomonadaceae bacterium (assembly GCA_040383035.1). Classification (GTDB taxonomy): domain Bacteria; phylum Pseudomonadota; class Alphaproteobacteria; order Caulobacterales; family Aquidulcibacteraceae; genus Aquidulcibacter. The sequence goes on from JBEIEG010000001.1 coordinate 15,490, forward strand.
CAAAATCCGATGCAAAGGCCGCACCCACCGCAAAGTCCCCTCACCCCAGCGCATGCTTTTGGGCCAAGGGAAGTTGCGGATGATATCGGGCACGAGCTCTGCCAACGCATCTGGCGTTGCCCGGCCAGGCTTTACCAGATCAGCGACATAAAAATCGCCCTTCTTCGGGTCAGAAACCACGCGGGCCTGGGCGATGTCGGTTAAGCTAGCACCACGTAAGAAGCCTTCAATGGCTGTGGCGGGGGCATCGACTTTGGGGCCCTTACGCTCTTCGCGCACATCAGCGGTCCGCTCTGGCAGGCCTTCTACAACCGCGACGAGGCGACGCGGCGCGCTGAAAGTCTCCATCCCGCTCGGCAAAAAGCCCGCCTTAGACAAAGCATCCATCAACAGCTTTTTGAGGTCTTCAGCCGCGCGCTTTTGCATGCGGGCCGGGATTTCTTCGGAGAAAAGTTCAAGCAAGAATTGGGGCATAGTTCAGACCACCTCTTCTTGGGCTGGGGCTTGGGTTTCTGCCCAAAGGACGGCGCAACCCTTGGCCTGATCGCGTACGCGGGCGATGAAGCTCTGCCGCTCTGTCGGCGAAACCACGCCGCGCGCGTCTAGAAGATTGAACAGGTGTGAGCATTTCAGCGCCCAGTCAAAGGCGGGAAGTGGCAAGCGCTTGTCGCGCAAATGGGTGCACATACGCTCTGCATCCTCAAACCAACGCTTCAGCATGGCAGGGTCGGATTCTTCGAAGTTGAAGGTCGATTGCTGGCGCTCATTCTCTAAGAACACATCGCCATAGCTGACGCCAAGTCCATTGAAATCAAGATCATAGACGTTTTCAACGCCCTGCACATACATGGCCAAACGCTCTAGCCCGTAAGTCAGTTCGCCCGAGACCGGCTTACAATCGAGGCCACCGACTTGTTGGAAATAGGTGAATTGGGACACTTCCATCCCGTCACACCAAATCTCCCAGCCAAGCCCCCAAGCCCCGACGGTCGGGTTTTCCCAATCGTCTTCGACAAAGCGGATGTCATGCAAAGTGGGATCAATCCCAATTTCATAGAGTGAATTGAGATACAATTCCTGCAAATTGGGCGGATTGGGCTTTAGGATCACCTGATATTGGTAATAATGGCCGAGGCGATTTGGGTTTTCGCCATAGCGGCCATCCTTGGGACGGCGAGAAGGCTGCACATAGGCCGCACGCCAGGGCTTTGGGCCGAGCGCGCGCAACGTCGTGGCTGGATGCAAGGTCCCGGCGCCAACTTCTGTATCATAGGGTTGCAAAATGACGCAGCCTTGGCGCGCCCAATAGTCCGAAAGGGTGAGAATAATATCTTGGAAGCTGGGCACTTTGCCAGCGGCAAGCGCTCGCGAGCAAGGCGTTTCGCGCGGGGCGGTTTGAGAAGCAATAATTTGGGTCATGACGATGTGTGCATAAAGCCCAAGCGGCCCCGCTTGCAACAAGCGAGGCCGCTTTTAGCGCAGAAGAAGGCGGGAACTGGCCTATTCTTTCAAGCGCAAACTGAAGGTTTCCCGGGCAATCTGCTCAAAGGTTGCATTCAACTGGCTTGCATCGACCGCAAATGCGCGGTCCGCACTGCCTGCACAGGTGCGCAGACGGCTGACGGCCTCCGTATCCGAGACGTTGATCGCCACCGTGTAGAGCTGGATCTTGTAGGTATCCCGGATCGCGGTACACCAAGACTGCATGCGCGAGTCGAGCGTCGCCCGGTCTGGCGAACCTGTGCAGCCCGGAGCGCCGGATTCATTACATCCCCAATAGCCCGGGAAGTTAATCGCTTGTTCGTTTGCGCCGTCGGTCATCAAAACCATGACCTTGGTGACGGTTGATGAATCAAACGGCTCTGGCCGATTATGCTGGAAGAAGTCTTTCCATTCGTTACGAGGTGACAGCGCCCGCAGCCCCCAACGCAAACCCACATCGGCATGAGTGCCGCCAGGTGATGGCGACAGACGGTCAATTGTATTGATCAATTGGCTCCGGTTGGCAGACAAGCCAAGCATCGGCATTGGGCAGTTCAGGTTTGGTCCTGTGATGCGGCGGAAGCTATCCCACGTCTGCCGCGGCACCCACGAGCACCAAGAGCCATTGGCATTGTTCCAAGTGATTTCATTATAGTCGGCGGCGCAGCCATTGGCGGTGCCCAAGTTCAGGTCCCACTGACATCCACCACTACTCACGCAGCTTTGTGTGCCCGAGAAGTTGAAGAAGGCGTTTCGAGTGCCATTGTTATCGTTTTGCGAACACGCAATTGTGGTTGTGCTTGGGCTGCCTGCAGGGCATGAAAGATAGGGGCAAGAGTAGCGATTATTAACGCAGGCTGCGTTCAAGGTCGTCGCGCCAAAGTTCAAAAATGCAAAACTTTCCACCTTTTGGCCAGGCAGTATCAATTTGCCTTGTGTTTGCGGCGGCGGCGGCGGTGGTGGTGGCGGTGGCCCCTTGGGTGGCGGCGGCGGTGGTGGCGGCCCCTTGGGTGGCGGTGGACAACCGGTCCAATTGTCGCACATCCGCGGTGTGCTCACCCCTCTGGTTCGGGTGGCATTGTTGACGCGCGGCGGCACCTGCAAAGCATTCCAGCTCATGCCAGCCTTTGTATCATCATTGGCCGAAAGGCTTTCCCCTGTGCCAGAGATACAGCCGCGCCAGCCAACGGGCGCAAACAATGTATTTAAAGTGGCAGTGGTCTGAGTAATGTTAGCCGTGCGGCTCACAAGATTGGTTGGCAGCGACCGCGTGCCTGCGTCAACAGGGTTACGGACAGGCGCGGGATCTTTATTCCATGTTTGGTCTGGAACTTCGCCACGAATATTGACGGTCGTAGTCCAAGGAATAATTGCAACCCGCAAGCGATCCGGAATGGTGACCGTGTCGAACAAGGTATTGACGAAACCCTTGGCAGCACTGCGCATTTGAGTGAAGCGCGTGGTTGAACGACCATCCGTTTGGAACATCGAGGCGGTGGTATCCACCACCACGGCCACTTCCAAGCGGCGGTCAGTTCCGGCGGTGGCGACACCAACGGCGCTGAGTGAAACTGTCGAAAGCCCAACCATGCCGCCTAAGATCAAGGACTGAGTGCCGGTCCCCGTGAGACGGGATGAACCATCCTCACCCCAAGTGACAGAGGCCTGAAGATTGCTCACCCCTTGCTCGGAACCAGGTGCAGAGGCCAGAAAGGCTTTGGCGCCAGCCGTCGCCCCAGCAGCACGAGCCAGCGTTTCCCCAAGAGAGGCTTTATCAGCCTGCTCGCGTTTGGCCGCTAAGGCACCTGCATCGGCGGCGGCAGATAAAGACGCCCTAGTGTTGGAGATGCGGTTGAGCTCAATAGACGCACCCAACACGCCGAGCGATACTGACGAGACCAATACAAACATAATCGCGACATTACCGCGCTCACCGGGCGTTAGGCTCGTTGCTAAAAGAGTCTTTGCGAACTTCATCGACCCAATCCATCAAAGTGCCAAAAACGTAGAGACACCTTACCTAGCGTTACAGGCAAGCTCCTAACATCGGCTAAAAAGAATTGGTCAACTGGAGCTAAATCTACTCCGTGCAATTTTAATTAATACGCATTTTACAGATGCGTATTGATACAAAACAGACCATATAAATCCAAAAATTTCAATATCTTAAGGAGGCGAAGCCTTAGGGAAAAATGGGCCAATCAAGACCAAGCAGGAACTTACCAATTCCTTAAAGTGCCTGCCCATCATCAATTTGAACCACCGCACCACTAGTGAAACGGCCTGCCTCTGAGACTAACCATGTCATCGCCCCATCAAGGGCTTGGTCGTCCATCAAGCGGCGACGCGGAAATCCGGCAACCATCTTCTGGCCGCCACTTTGACCGAGCCAATCGGCATTAATCTCAGTCTCAATATAGCCCGGGCAGATTGCATTCACATTGATGCCCTTACGCATCCATTCTGCGGCCATGGATTTAGCCATCATCACGACAGCAGCTTTTGAGACGCAGTAGGGCACAAGGCCGGGAAGCGGCTTGAGGCCCGCCATCGAGGCAATCAAGACAATTCGGCCATCGCCACGTTCTGCACTGCCACTTGCGATCATGCGCTTGGCGCCTTCGCGAGCGGTGAGAAAAACGCCGCGTACATTGACCGACATCATGGCATCATAGGCATCCATGGCAATGTCGGTTGCGAGGCCAATTTCATTGGTTCCGGCATTGGCGATCACGATGGACGGCAGCCCTAAACCTGCCTCAGCAGCGTCAAAGGCTGCGACCACACTGGACTCGTCTTGCACGTCAAGCTTCACTGCCTGAGCCACCCCGCCTTCGGCTTTAATCGACGCGACCAACGCCTCTAAGCGATCCACCCGGCGCGCACCACACACCACTTTTGCGCCCAGCCCAGCCAGAAGTCGGGAAAAATGCGCGCCAAGACCGGAGGATGCCCCCGTGATCAAGGCAGTCTTGCCGTGGAGGCTGAAATTGGGCTGGATCAAAACAGGGTTGGCAGTCAAAATAGTGGGCCTTTCATATTCGTTTACTGACGACTCAGTTTCTGCACGCTAGGGTGCTATACGAATTACGCAATGGTCCTTGAAAGTAGGCATAGGATGGCAAAGCCACATATTCTTGTTCTCGCCGGCGATGACGCTGGTGAGGTGTTGTCGCAAGCTGGCTTCACCATCGCAGGCGAAGACCATCAACGTCGCCAGACTGCCGCAATTGTCGTCGATACGCGCGGAGACAGTGGGCCCAAAGCCGGTGAACTGGTTCGATCGCTCAAGGCCGCCTTAGGCCCCCGTGCTGGCCTGTTCATGGCGTGGAGCAATGGTGAAGAAAATTTCGACGTCAGTGCGTTTGATGGCGTTTTGGACGCGTTTGCGACACCTAGTGCCTTGTCGGCCCGCCTTGGGTCCAGCTTGCGCATCGCAGTTATGGCTGATGAAGCCAAAATGCGGTTTCGAACCTTAGCCCGCTTTGGCGGGCCCACCCATCCGCCCGTGCTGAGCAGCACCAAAGTACCCAGAATCCTGTTGTTTGGTCAGCCTGACCCTGATTTATTGCAATTCACGACTGCCCTCGCAAGATTTGGCGCAGAGACGGTCGCCGCCTTCACCTCATTCACCGCCTTTGATTATCTTCATGAGAGTGAGTTTGATGGTGTGGTGATCCTTGCCCGAGATGATCGGGCCACCGCGCTAGGCTTTTGCGCCGCAATGCGGCGTAATGCGCGCATGTTCCATATGCCTTGCCTAGTCCTTGGATCGCCGGACTTCGACAATCCACATGAAGCGATTGAGCGTGGAGCAACAGATTTTGCGATTGCGGGAGACAATGACCCAGCCACCGCCGATCGCCTGTTCAACTTTGTTGAAGAAAAGCGTAGCCGCGATGCTTTGAACTTGGCTTTTGCAGCAGCCAGAGCACCGGCAGCCATCGAGGCAACCACTGGCCTTTATGCGCAGTCATTCTTCTTGGCACATTTGGAAAGCCTGGCCCAACGGGCCCACGAAACTGATCGACCTTTGTCGATTGCCTTAGCTCGCCTCGACACCGAAGCCAGCCTTGGCGTGGTTCATACACGTCAGGGGATTGAGAGATTAGTCAGCCAGTCCGGAGCGATGCTGTCGCGCTTGGTGCGCGCTGAAGATGTTGCGGCGCGTCTCGACCAGACCACCTTTGCTGTTGCCTTCCCAAGCTCCGATGATGAAGCTGCACAAATTGCGGCTGAGCGCATTGCCGCGGTACTTGAGTGTACCGCCTTTGACGTTCAGGCCGATCACACCAGTTTTAGCAACGATCAACCAATCCAAATCAAACTGACGATTGCAAGCGCGAGCCTGTTGCCGCATGAAAACGCAACGGGTTTGCTTCAACGCGTCACCGCGCAGCTAGAACAAGGCCACGCCTCATGAGCCCTCCACCTCCTGAAGCAACCGCCCTCAACCGCCCAATAACGATCGACTTTATTTCTGACGTGATTTGTCCATGGTGCTATGTCGGGTTTCGCGCGCTGGTGACTGCTTGCGTCACCCAAGGCAATATTCCCACCCATTTAGCCATGCGGCCATTTGAACTGGATCCAACAACGCCCAAAGAAGGCGCGGATCGCCGCGCGCGTCTATTGGCCAAATTCGGTGGCGATGAGGCCCGCTTAAAAGAAATTTCTGAAGCCCTCGTCGATGCCGGCCTACAAGTTGGAATTGCCTTCAATTTTGATGCGATCAAAACGACACCAAACACGCGCGATTGCCACCGTTTAATGCGCTGGGCGCGTTCAGCGGGTGTTGAAGTCGAATGTGCTGAGGCATTGTTTCAAGCCTATCATGTCGAGGGTGAGGATTTGAGCCAAGCCACTACGTTGGTATCCATTGCCCGTGGTCTTGGGATGGATGGCGATCTGGTCGCGCGCCTTTTGGCCAGTGATGCCGATGTTGCACCAGTTGAACAGGAATTGGAAATCGCCCAACGCATGGGTGTAACAGGCGTCCCGACCGTCCTGTTTAATCAGAGCTTTGCTGTCGTTGGTGCGCAAGGTGTCGACACATTTGTGGCCGCCTTGGACCGGGCGCGCGTTGAGCAAGCAGCTGCATCAGAAGCTGCCGCGCCTGGCACTTCCTGATGCCAATTCTGGACTATCCGGCGTTCTGTGAGGCTTTGCCAGCCCGGCAAGCCCTAATCGGGATTGATCCCGGATCGACGACAATAGGGGTCGCAGCTTCTGACGTCACACGCCTCATCGCTAGCCCAGCTGGCGGGGTAAAGCGAACGAAGATGGCCGCCGATGCACAGGCGATTTTTGCGATTTATGCTGACCGCGCCGCTTGCGGCCTTGTGGTTGGTCATCCAATCAATATGGACGGATCCAAAGGCCCTTCGTCTCAAGCAGCGCGCGCCTTTGCCCGCAACCTCTTGAATGTCCGCGATGTACCGCTTCTGATGTGGGATGAACGGCTTTCGACCGCCGCGGTTCAACGTCAAATGATTGCCGCCGACATGACTCGAGCCAAGCGCGCCGCCGTCGTTGATGCAGCTGCAGCGGCCTATATGTTGCAGGGCCTTTTAGACCGCTTGCAAGGTGGTTTCAGCCTCGGCCCCCGCGCATGAACGTAGCCTTTACCGCCATTCTGCCAGTCTTTCTGGTCATCGCCATCGGCTTTTTGGCCAAGCGCGCCAAGATTGTGCCCGATACGTCTTGGGCAGCCGTCAATTCCTTTGGCTATTGGATTTTGTATCCGGCCTTTTTGTTTTCCACGGTAGCAAGCGCGGATTTTTCGGGGCCGGATACCGTCCACTTTCTTACGTGCCTCGTAGTAGGTTTTGCTTTGGCCGGTCTCTGGGGGCTAAGTCTCAGGCTGTGGTTTCGTGACGACGGTCCTGCTTTTACCTCAATCTTTCAAGCCAGTGTGCGCTGGAATGGCTTTATCATATTGGCCGCAGCTCCTGCCCTTTATGGACAAGAGGGTCTCGCACTCATCGCTTTGGGTTTTGGGCCGGTGGTCGCTTTTGTGAATCTGATGAGCGTCTTTGTCATGGCTCGTTGGGCCCAGAATGACATTGTGCCAAGCCTTAAGGGCGCGCTGGGCGAAGTGATGCGCAATCCGTTAGTGCTGGCAAGCTTGGTCGGGATTATCGCTAATCTGATCGGGCTGACGAAGGTAATCGGCCCGCTAGAGCCAGCACTCGCCCTCCTAGGTCGTGCCGCGATGCCGGTTGCTTTGGTAAGCGTCGGGGCAGCTTTGAGTTTTGAGGGACTGGGTAAAGTACCCCTTCGCTTGGCGGTTGGCGTGGTTTCAAAGTTGGCCATCGCGCCGCTTTTGATGCTGGTCGTCACACAAATGCTGGGTCTCGCACCTTTGCCCAGTGCGGTGGCCATCGGTGTGGCCTCTATGCCAAGTGCCCCGGCGGCCTATGTCCTCGCGCGCGAACTAGGCGGCGATGCTCCGCTGATGGCCGGTTTGGTGACCGCGACGACCTTGATCGCTTTGGTCACCATTCCGTTTTGGCATGTATTGACTATGCCTGCTTAGGCAGGTGTCGCATGAACCTAGTGGCTCTTTGGCGCAGGTGGCATCAGGACGGTGTCGATCACATGGATCACGCCGTTCGAAGCAGCGACATCGGCAGCGGTCACTGCGACGCCATTGACGGTGACGCGGCCATTGCGGCCATCAATCGTAGCCTGACGTCCTTGAACGGTAGTGGCGGGCGTAATTTTCTCGAGCAATTGGTTTGAGGTGATTTTGCCCGGTACGACATGATAGGTCAGGATCGAGACCAATTGTGCGCGATTTTCAGGCTTCAGAAGCGAGTCCACGGTGCCAGCAGGCAGTTTCGCGAAAGCGGCATCGGTTGGCGCAAAAACGGTAAACGGGCCAGCGGTCTTTAGGGTATCAACCAAGCCAGCAGCGTTCAGCGCTGCCGCCAAGGTGTTAAAGCTTCCCGCTCCAACAGCCACATCGATGATGTCACCCTTAGCGGCCTTAGCAGGCTTTTTGGCGGTAGACGCTGTGTGATAGCCGATGGTTTGAAAGCCAGCTGCTTGGGCTGCGGCGTCGGTGCGGGTCTTGGCACAATCTGCCATTGCCGGTGCTGCAGACAAAGCGAGGGCGGCTGCCGCCGAAGCGAACATTTTGAAGTTTAACATATTTTCTTCCTAAAGATCGAGCGGGATAGCTCTGGGACAGTCTACGCAGCCCGGTTCAACTGGATGTAGGAGAACCCAATTTCGTGATGTTTCTCTCTGAATTGTAATTCTAAAGGCTGTTTCAGACCCAGTTGCCGCAAAAACAAAGACCCTTCCCCCAAGCCGCACATCGCTTTAGACAGAAACCATGAGCAAAGAGCCTTCTAACGCACCGGAATTTTCTGTCTCTGAACTGTCAGGCGCAATCAAGCGCCGCCTCGAAGATGACTTTGGCAATGTGCGCGTGCGCGGTGAGATGGGGCGGGTGACGCTGGCCAGATCCGGCCATGTCTATGTCGACCTGAAAGACGCCAATGCAGTCTTGTCTGCCGTGATGTGGAAGGGTGTGGCGGCAGCGCTAAAGTTCCGGCCTGAAGAAGGGATGGAAGTTATTGCCACAGGCAAGATCTCCACCTTCCCCGGCTCTTCGAAATACCAGTTGATTATTGAGCGGCTGGAGCCAGCTGGCGTTGGAGCTTTGCTGGCGCAATTGGAAGAGCGGCGTAAGCGCCTTGCGGCGGAAGGCTTGTTTGACCCAGAGCGCAAGCAGGCACTCCCTTATCTGCCCAGCGTGATTGGCGTGGTGACCAGCCCGACCGGTGCCGTCATCCGCGACATTCTTCACCGCCTGTCCGAGCGCTTTCCTGTGCATGTGCTGCTATGGCCGGTCCTGGTGCAAGGCGACAAGGCCGCTGACCAAGTCGCGCGCGCGATTGCGGGCTTTAATGCTTTGCCGGCGGACGGGCCAGTGCCACGCCCAGATCTTTTGATCATCGCGCGGGGTGGCGGCTCCATTGAAGACCTATGGGCTTTCAACGAAGAAGTCGTGGTACGGGCCGCTGCAGCCAGCGCCATCCCGCTGATCTCTGCCATCGGGCATGAGACCGACACCACTCTGATCGACTTTGCCTCTGACCGCCGCGCACCGACGCCAACAGGGGCTGCTGAAATCGCTGTCCCGGTGCGGCTGGAGTTACAAGAGCGCATGAGCCTGATCGGTGCCCGCCTGTCGCGCGCCATGGTGCGTGGCCTTGAGCGCGCCAAGATCGAACTTCGCGCAGCTACAGCTCGCCTGCCCCGCGCAGAAACGCTGTTTGCGAGCGCCCGGCAACGAATGGACGTGATTGACCTGCGCTTTGGCCCATCGTTGCGCACCTTAGTCGCCGCCAAAGCCCACCGTCTTGCGGCTATTGGTGGTCGGTTGCGACCGCAAGTGCTGCACCAAGATGTAACGCGCAGGGCCCAACTCGTCTCCAGCCTCGGCCAAAGACTGGGTGCCGCCCTCACGCGCCGCACAGCGCTAGAACGCGACGCGCGGAAGCGGTCCGAGCAACGCTTGGCCCTTGCCAGCCAACGCCTGCAAGCCGGTCTCACGCGCAGCCTAGAGGGCAAGACGCGCCATCTGGCTGGCCAAGCGAGTTTGTTAGAGGCTTTGTCTTATCGCTCAGCTTTAGAGCGCGGCTTTGCCGTGGTCCGCACCGATAAAGGCGTCGTGGTCCGCGCCAAATCTGCCATCAAGTCCGACGCGCGTTTGACCCTGACCTTCCTCGATGGCGATGTGAAAGTCCGGGCCAGCGATGGCCCGGTTCAGGGCAGCTTGTTCGATTAAGTTGCGTCCAGCAGTTTCAACAATGCCTCTGCGGCGCGCTCTGCGGCTGGCGGATCATGGCGGCCCATTTTGTCGAGGGCCAAGGCTTGCGCACTCACTTGGTCTTGCGCGGCCTTTGGATCATAAAGAAGGTTAGAGGCCGCTTCTGCCAAGGCCTCTGGCGTCAAGCCATTTTGCACAAATTCAGGGATCGCCATCCGCCCGAGAGCAATGTTAAGCAAGCAGATGAAGCGGCTTTTCAGCAAGAAGTTCAAAATGATAAAGCCGCTGATTGCGCCCAGGCGATAGCCCAGCACCATGGGCGTTTCTTGCAGGGCTACTTCCGTCGTAACCGTGCCAGAGCAGGCCAGCGCGACATCGCCAGCGGCAAATGCATCAAGTTTTTCATCCTCGCCCACCAATGTGTGCGGGAAGGTCCAGTTCGCCGCGCGCGCCTCCAAGCGCTCAGCCACATTCGGTGCCAGAACGGCTACCACATGAACGAGGGGGTCTTTGCTACTGATCAGCGCCGCCGCCCCTTCCAGAGCCGGCGCGACGCGTTGAATTTCCCCACCGCGTGAGCCAGGAAGCAAGAGGACGATCTTTTTGTCTGCTAATCCATGGCGAGCCCGAAACCCTGCGCCATCGCCTTTTCCCGCCCGCGCTATCGCAGGATTACCGATAATCGTGACTGGCAGGCCTGTGCCCTCGTAAAAGGGCACTTCAAAGTCATGGATACAAAACAAAGCGTCATAGACTTCGGCAACCGTCTTGGCGCGGCCGGGACGGGTGGCAAAGACTTGCGGGCCGATCATTTTGATCAGGCGAGCTTGTGGGACCCGGGCGCGAATGGCTTTGGCGGCGCGCAGCGTGAAACCCCAAGAATCGATCAACACAACGGCATCTGGTTGAAAAGCTTCTGTGGCAATCCCGGTTTCTTTTGCCCGTGCATTAACGGTTTTCAACGCCGCCAAGCCTTCAGTCAGGCCGAGGACGGATAGACCTTCAATCGAAACCGCGCTGACGATGCCTTGGTTGGCAAGCTTCTCGCCGCCAACGCCAGCGATCACCAGATCAGGCCGACGGGCCCTGAGAGCTTGGACGAGTTCCGCGGCCAGCTCATCACCGGATGGCTCACCGGCTACGACAAAGACCCGGAAGGGTTTCATGACTGGGTATCCACTTGAACGCCCAGAATGAACAGCCCTGCTTCTTCTGCGGCCGCGATCACATTGTTACGGTCGATAATCAGAGCACCACCCGCCTCAACTACAATACCGGCTAGGCCTGCTTTTGAAGCCCCCTCCACCGTTTTGACCCCGATGGTTGGAAGATCAACGCGGCGCTCTTGATCGGGTTTAGCGCGCTTGGCCAAGACCCCACGTCGTGCCGCTTTGGTACCACGAATATGGGTGGAGAGATCATATACCCGCGCCAACATGCGGTCGGTTCCCTCTTGCGCTTCAACCGCCAGAACCAATCCATCCACCACGATGGCACCTTGACCAATATCAAGTCGACCGATGTCAGCCGCAATGGTCATGGCCTTGTTTACGTCTGCAAGCTGGGTTTCGGTTGGTTCTGCGCCCGCGATCAAGCCAACTTCAGCCAACAGATTAGCCAAGACCTCATCTGTGCCGACGATGGCAAAGCCTTCGCGCTCAAACTCAGCCAGCACGGCGCGCAGCAAAGCATCATCGCCTTTGCGCATTTCCGCCATGATACGCGGCAAGGCCAGCGCGCCCCGCAAGTCTGGCTTGAGGGTGGAAAAATCAGGTCGATTAACAAGACCGGCAAACACCAGAGCATCCACGCCATCAGCTTTGAGGGCCTTCATGCGCTCGCCAAAATTGGCCAAGGCGCATTCGCTACCCGGAAACAAGGTAAGGCGCGGGTCGCACATGCCCTTGATCCGGCTGACATGAACCGGCATGCCAGAATCGCGGCAATGCTGAGCGAGGAGGACAGGCAAGTCCCCTGCCCCGGCAATAATGCCCAATTTTGAAAATGCACGCATGTTGTCCCTTTGGGTCCGTCAGCCTCCATGTAGGAGGTCTTAGCGTTCCGCGCTACAAATCCCGCGTTTGGAAGTGCCATTCAAGAAGTCCAGCATGGCCTGAACCTGTTCGTTATCTTGGAAACCTTCGCTAACATCCGAGATTCGGTCCTGAAGGGGCGTGACATCATCGCCAAACAACATGTCAAACGCAGCTAAGATATCGCGGATTTGCGCTGTAGAGTTGCCACGCCGCTTAAAGCCCACAATGTTCAGGCCTTTCAGATGGGCTGGGTTTCCATTGGCCATGGCGAAGGGGATTACGTCGCGGGTCACCAAGGCCAAAGCGCCGATAAAGGCGAAAGTGCCGATGCGCGTCCATTGATGCACGGCGGCTAGGCCGCCAATATAGACGCCTTTGGCCAAATGCGCGTGGCCGCCCAAGGTCGCGCTGCGGGCGAGGATACAATTATCCTCCACCACACAATCATGGGCGACGTGGGAATTGTCCATAAAATAGCAACCGTCGCCAATTTTGGTCAGGCCCTGATCGCGCGTTGAACCCCGATGCATGGTCACATGTTCGCGGATTACGCAGGACGCGCCAATGACAAGCTGGGTATCACTATCCTGATAGGGATGGATCTGAGGCGGGCCACCCAAAACGGCAAAGGGCCAAACTTGCGTATTAGCACCGATTGAGACCCGGCCATAAGTCGTCACGTTAGAGACTAAATGGGCATCAGGGCCGATTGTGGTTTGGCCTGAAATATAGCAGAAGGGGCCGATCTTGGCCCCGTCATGAATAATCGCGCCCTCTTCAATGACGGCGGAAGGATGGATCGTCGCACTCATGCCAAATCTACTTTCATAGCAGCCCATTCCGCCTCGCAGGCCAATTGGCCATCCACTTCTGCTTTACCGGCAAATTTGTAGATATTGCGCCGGCCCAGTAGCACTTCGACATGAATGTTCAGTACGTCGCCTGGCCGAACAGGACGGCGGAACTTGGCATTATCGACCGACATGAACATGATCCCAGCCGTTTTCGCATCAACCTTCAAGGTCTTGGACATCAGAACCGCGCTAGCTTGTGCCATTGCTTCAATCTGCAACACGCCGGGCATTAGCGGGCGGTTAGGGAAATGGCCCTGAAAGAAAGGCTCGTTTGCCGTCACGCATTTGATCCCACGAATGCTTTGGCCTTCGACATAGTCGAAGCACCGATCAATCAGCAGAAATGGGAAGCGATGCGGGATCAGGCGTTCAATTTCGTCACAATCAATGATGTCGCTCATCTTCATTCCCCGCCCTTCGGGCTTGTTTGTGGTTTTGGGTTGACCAGTCGTTTGAGGACAACCGATTCTCGCATCCATTGTCGCAGCGGTTTGGCAGGATAGCCACCCCACGCTTGCCCAGCGGGGACCGATTCTAGAACGCCGCTTCCAGCAGCAATGACCACGCGCTCACCCACGCGAATATGGTCACCCAAGCCGACACGGCCGCCCATCATCACATTGTCCCCAATCTCACATGAGCCAGAGATCCCACCAAAAGCGGCAATCACTACACCGAGCCCAAGCTGACAATTATGCGCGATTTGTGTGAAATTATCGATCTTACAGCCGATCCCCAACACGGTGTCGCCAAAGGCGCCGCGATCAACAGCACAAAGTGAACCAATTGACACATCATCTTGCAGGATCACCCGGCCCAATTGCGGCACATCGACGGGACCAGAGGCCGTAGGGGCAACACCAAAGCCGACCTCACCAATTACACTGCCCGACGAAATGGTGACGCGGTCACCGATTAAGGCACAATAAATCACAACATTTGAGCCAATTCGGCAATTGCGGCCAATCGCGACACCTGGTCCGATGACAGTGTTAGGCCCGATCGTGGTGCCTTGCCCAATCTCAACTTCTTCGCCAATAACCACACCTCGGCCAATCACCACATCGGCTTCCTGCTTTACCGAGGCAGGCACGGCCAGCGCTGTCGGGTCAAAGTCGCGCCGCGAGACCAGCGCGGCGGCAGCGGCTGCAAAAACCGCACGCGGCTCTTTAACGATCAAAGGGGCAACACCGGAAGGCAACAGTGCCACATGTTCGGCCCGGACCAAACAGGCCCCGGCCCCAGTCTCAATCGTCGACTTGCCTTTAGCTGGCCCCTGACAGAAGGCCAGATCCCCGGCTAGAGCTTGATCGAGGGGCGCGCAGCTGGTCAGCGCTAAATCAGGGTCGAAGCCTGCGGGTAACTCAGCCTTTACGATCTGGGCCAATTCGCGCAGACGTTTTGGCCCAAGGAGCCTATAGAAGCGCGGATCAATCATCATTTAGGCTCCGAGTTGGACAATCTAAGTCCCTATAAGCGAATTATCGCGGGACCACGCAAGCCTGACACGCAGGATAGAAAACGCGGCCTCCAAGTAGAAGGCCGCGTTTTTGGGCGATGGTTGTTTGTTGCGCTTAAATCTGCCCTTCTGAAGGGCAGAAAATGCGTTACGGACGCCTTGGCGCTGCTGCAGGTGGACGCGCTGGCAGAGGTGCGCCAGCTGGAGCCGCTGCTGGTGCGCCAGCCGCTGCAGGTGCCGCTGCGCCGCCTTGCGTTGGCAATGTCGCGCGAACAACGCTGATTGTCTTGGTGGTGGCATTGAGGCGCGTGATCAAATCAGCGGTCATGTCAACGCCGGGGATAAAGGCTTCAACTTGATTGGCTGAAATGGCGATCAAGCCATTGCGGGCCACCAAGGTTTGCTGCAGTGCAGGTGCAATGGCCTTGTTGAAGGCGTCAATCGCGTTGCGCTCGGTCAATTGCATGACTTGGCTCAAACGCTCTTGCTTCTGTTGGAACTCATTATTGAGGCGCTGGAAAGCTTCTTGGCGCTGACGGCCTGCAGCACTTTGCGAGTCTTGCACCGAACTGCCCAAAATAGCGCGCAATTCAGACTCAAGCTGACGCTGATCTGGCTCCAACTCGCGATTGATTTGATCGCGAATGGCTTTCAGCTTGTTGGACATGTCTTGGCCAGCCAAGCTGTCTTGGATGAGGCCACCGAGGTCATAGACGACAACTGGGCTCAACACAGCAGGCGAACCAGCTGGGCGTGCTGGGGCTGGAGCAGCAGCAGCTGGTGCTGGGACTGGAACCGGCGTTTGAGCTTGAGCTGCACTTGCAGCCAACAAGGCTGCAACGCCAGCCATGAAATAGTGTGCTTTCATAGAAGTTTCTCCTGGAACATTGAGGGCGAGCAGCCCTAGAAATTAGTCGCTGTTGAGAAGCGGAAGGTTTCAGCTTTGTCGTAGTCTTGCTTCATAAATGGATTTGAGAAGTCAAAACGAACAGGGCCGAATGGGGAAACCCAGTTGACGGACAAGCCAGCAGAAGCGCGCAAGGCCAATCCATCTCGGGTGTTTTGATAGGTGCCGTAACTAATGTCACCCTTTACTTTGTCGACTGGATCAAGGCCGCCGAGGGTGCCGACATCCAAGAACAAGGCTGCAGAGATGCCATAGGATTCTGGTAGCGGCGTTGGAACGGTCAACTCAAACGAGGCAATACCATAGGTCTTGCCGCCCAATGCGTCACCATAAACTGTCCGTACCGTTTTGGATAAGCCGTTGGGTTGCGTTGTATCGGCATCACGGACGGAGAAGACCGTGCGCGGGCCAATACCAGCAATTTCGAAGCCGCGGAAGCTTTGCCCGCCCTTAAAGAAGCGGTCGTTAACGCGGATCGTGTCGTTGTCCCAGCCTGAGATATGGCCGGCAGACAAAGTGGCACTGGCGCGCCAGCCCGGGAACAGCCCGCGATAGACCCCGCCGTTGAATTCGCTGCGGTGGTATTTGACCCCAGTGCCGATGCCGGCAAAATCTTGGCTGAGCGAGATGTCAAAGCCACGTGTAGGCCGGCGGGGATCGTTGCGCCGGTCCCAGTTAAACGAATAGCCCGCCAGAGAGGTCGTCGTTCTGCCTAAGGAACGACACAGCGCACTAGCGTCCAGCAAGGGCGTACCGTCGGGTTTGAAGCAGGACACGGACGGAATTTCATTGGTGTCATTCCGGTACGTATAGCGCAGGCCCAAGCTGCGATCTTCGGCCAGCGGGAACCCACCACGCACACCAAAGCCCGTGGAGTTGGTCAAGAAGCCGGCTTCGCGCAGATAATCTTGTTCAACCGAAAAAACGTCGATCCCCGCTGCAATATTGCGGCCCATAAAGCGCGGCTCGGTAAAGCGGATGTCGATATTCTTCGTGCGCGAGCTGGTTTCCACGCGGAAGCGCAAGAATTGGCCCCGGCCGCGCAAGTTTCGCTGCGAGATTGAAACCGCAAAATTATAGGCTTCTTGCGAGGCATAACCGACACTGAAGGCCAATTCGCCAGTGGCTTGTTCTTCAACTTTGACTTCCACAACCGTACGGTCGGGCAGCGAACCGGGCTTTTCTTCAATCTCGACTTCTTTGAAGAAGCCCAAAGCCTTCACGCGGTTCTTAGAGCGGTCGATCAAGACGCGGTTGAAGGCGTCGCCTTCGGCTAAGCGTAGTTCCCGACGAATGACTTGATCCAGTGTCGCGGTATTGCCGATCACATCGATCCGCTCAACATAAACGCGCGGGCCTTCGTCGACATCAAAGACAATATTGACCTTACGGTTATCGCGGTCAGCCGTTTCACGCGGGCGTACGTCCACGAAGGCATAGCCGGATGAACCTGCGGCGAAGGTAATCGACTCAATCGCCTTTTCCACCAAGTCCCGCTCAAACATCGCGCCGGTACGGATCGGCACAAAAGCGCGGAGAACTTCGCCGCTGAGCTTGGAATTCTTGGTGTTTACCGTGATGTCGCCAAACGTGTATTTCTGCCCTTCTTCTACCGCATAGGTGACGAAGAAGTCCTTTTGGTCTGGCGTCAATTCGGCCACCGCTGATTTCACACGGAAATCATAGTGACCTTCATTGAGATAAAACTTGCGCAATTGTTCGCGGTCGTAATCCAACTTGTCTGGATCATAATTGTCTTTGCTGGAAAAGAAGCGCCACCACTCAGATTCTTGGGTAACGACAACACTTTTCAAACGAGAATCCGAAAAAGCCTGATTGCCAATGAAATTGACTTTACGGATGCCCGTTGTGCGGCCTTCATTGATTTCAAAGATCAGATCGACGCGGTTAGACGGCAGCACCTTAATCTTAGGCACGATATTGGCTGCAAATTTGCCCGACCGGCGATAAACTTCCTGCATCCGACGAATGTCTGCCTGCACGCGGTTTTGCGTAAACCACGAGCGAGGCTTGATCTGGACTTCTTTCTCGAGCTTGTCCTTGGTAACCGCACTATTGCCCTCAAACAGCACTTGGTTGACGGTTGGGTTTTCGACAACCTTCACCACCAAGGTTTGGCCGCGCTGTTCAAATTCCACGTTGGCAAAAAAGCCGGTCGCAAATAGCGTTTTCAGAGCGATGTCGATCCGCTCCGGGCTAAAGGCCTCGCCGGGTTGAATGGCAACATAGGCCAGCACCGTCGCTGTCTCGATGCGTTGATTGCCTTCCACCGCCACACTTGTGATGATTTGCGGGGCCGCAGCTTCGCTGAACTCTCCAACCTGTTGGGCAAAGGCCATCGGGCCATAGCACGCACTTGCTGCAAATGCAGCAGCGCCGCCAATCAGCAGACGTTTAATTGATGCCATACAGGAGCCCGTTAAACCTTGTTGCATGCGTGCCATGGAGGTCACGCCCGAGTTTCAGAAGTGGTGGATAGACAATTTGGCACAGCAATCCTAGCCCGCGGCGACAAAGCCTTTCAGCGCATTGAATAAACCTGCCCTGTCGAGATCTTGGAAAGTCGCAAAAACGAATAAACTCAAGATACAAACAAGACCAACTTGAAAGCTGACTGCCTGCACTTTTTCAGGGATCGGCCTTCCACGGATAGCCTCAGCCGCATAAAACACCAAGTGCCCACCGTCGAGAACTGGCAGCGGCAGCAGATTCATGAAGCCCACAGCAATGGAAAGGACTGCCGCAAGTCGCACCAAACCGATACCGACTGATTCGGCGACCTTTACGGCGTCGGCATCAGGGCCGGCACTTTCCACCGAATTTTCAGTGACTTTACCAGCGATCTGGTAAATTCCCAATGGGCCACTCAAGTGGCCTGCCGACATGGCACCGCGCAACAAGGCAGTTATAAAATTCACCTGCGTGCTGATGATTTCGCCTGTTTGTTCGCCACCGCGCACCACCGCTTCAATCGGATTATAGGTGCGATGCTCAATTGTATCCTTGGTGAAGCGGGTTTCAATGCCCAACAGGCCCTGCGTTTCAGTATCGCCAAAGGGGGTCTTGCGTTCGACGACTTTCGGCGTGACGTTGATGGGAATTTCGGCACCATCCCGCTTTAACAGGAGATGCATTTCCTTGCCGCCAGAGACCATGATCGCGGTCTGTAATTCAACAAAATCATCGATCCGACGGCCATTGATCGCCACAACCTCATCGCCAGGCTTTAGGCCGGCGGCAGCGGCGGCACCATCAGGAAGCACCTTCGAAATCAGCGGGCGTTGAATGACTTCACCGAAAATCGCAAAGAAAACCGCAAACACCGCAATCGCGAAAGCGAAATTGAAAGCAGGGCCTGCAGCCGTCACAGCAGCGCGAACGCCCACAGGCTGCGCGTGGAACAAACCACTGCTTTTGTCGGCCTTGGGTTGGGTGAAATCGGGCTGGGACGCTGCGTCCTTATCGCCTTCAAACTTGACGTAGCCACCCAAAGGCAAAGCTCCGATCCGCCACCGCACGCCTGTCTTCGCGGTCCATGCGACAAGTTCTGGACCAAAGCCAATCGAAAACGATTCGACCTTGACCTTGAACCAACGTGCGACTTGGTAGTGACCAAATTCGTGCACGAAAACCACGAGGCTCAGAACCGTCACAAAGGACGCGAGACTGATTGCTATGCCACCAATATTTTCTAACATCTCACCATGAACTCCGGCCTAGGATACGCATATGTCTCAGCCTAAACTGAGACCAACTTGCGTTTCGCAATGTTTTGCACGGCGATGCTACGGCCCGCTTCATCAGCAGCATAGACATCATCCAAGTCTCCCAAAGCAGCATCCATGCCAAGGCGGCAGGCTTCATCCATGGTTTCCAACACGATTGCGGCAATTTCTGGAAAGGAAACATTACGATCCAGAAAGGCTTGCACAGCCACTTCGTTGGCCGCGTTCAAGATTGTGGGGGCTGCACCGCCTTTTTGCAGCGCGCTGCGCGCAAGACTAAGCGCAGGAAACCTTTCCAAATCAGGTACTTCGAAGTCAAGTTTCGCAATAGCTGCCAAGTCCAACCTCGGCGCGGAAGTCACCAATCGTGCTGGCCAAGCCAAAGCATGGGCGATCGGGATACGCATATCAGCTGCACCTAATTGTGCTAAAACACTGCCATCTTGATACGCCACCAAGCTGTGGATAACCGATTGCGGGTGGACCAGCACATCGATTTTGTTTTCAGGCATCCCAAAAAGAAGCGCTGCTTCGATCAGTTCCAAGCCCTTGTTCATCAAAGTGGCACTATCAACAGAAATTTTCTGTCCCATGGACCAATTGGGGTGAGCGACCGCCTGCTCTGGCGTTGCTGCGGCAATCGCTGCTGCACTCCAAGTCCGGAAAGGTCCGCCCGACGCAGTTAGAATCAGTTTCTCTACCCGGTCCGATTGGTCCAAGACTTGGAAAATCGCATTATGCTCGCTGTCCACGGGCAAGATAGAGCCGCCACCATCGCGCACCGCTTTTAGGAACACCGATCCCGCACAGACCAAACACTCCTTATTAGCCAAAGCAATGGTGGCCCCACGCTTGGCTGCAGCCAGTGTCGGTGCCAGCCCAGCAGCCCCCACAATGGCTGCCATCACCACATCGGCAGGCCGCGCTGCAGCCTCTACAACGGCTTCAGGTCCAAGGCCGATTTCAATTTTGTGTCCAGCCAAGGCGGCTTCGAGCTGGGGTCCAAAGCGGCCATCACTTAAGGCAACAAAGGTCGCACCCGTAAGAATGGCTTGTTCGGCTAAGCCTGCCCAATCCCGGTTGGCGGTCAGCGCGATTACGCGGTAGGCGTCATCCTGTCCCGCGGCGCGAGCCCGCGCATTGGCCTCCATCACCACATCTAAAGTGGCTAAACCGATAGAGCCCGTGGCCCCCAAAATAGTCAAAGATTTCGTCATGTTCCCGTCAGCATAGCGTGCAAACCAGGAATCGCCAGCAAAATGGCCACAAAGCCCAAGGCCGCGGCTAAATGCCCATCCAGTCGATCCAGCACCCCGCCATGACCCGGGATGACGCCTGATGCATCCTTTACCCCATAGTGACGCTTGGCCAAGGATTCCAATAGGTCACCCCCTTGCGAAACGACGGCCAGTAGCCAGCCCACCAAAGCCCAGGCAATCGGATTGGCACCCGTGAATAATCCATACAGACCGCCTGCCAAAATGCCTGCTGCCGTGCCACCGAGCGAGCCAGACCAGGTCTTATTCGGACTGATGAGGGGAAATAATTTTGGTCCACCAACAACCCGGCCAACCAGATACGCCATAGAATCCGTCGACCAGACGATTGCGAACAGACCAAACATCAGGCTGCGGCCAACATCATCCTGTCCTCGCAAGCCAGCGAGTGCCCAACCAGACAAGGCGAGATAGACTGACCCAGCCATCGCTAGCCAGCCAAACTCACGCGGTGAGCGTACCAGTGTCAAAAAAAAGCCAAAAGCTGCCACAGCTTCATAAGTGCGCGGCAGAAGCACAAAGCAAAGTCCACATAGTGCGGCTATTACCGAACGAGGGACGAGATCGACTGCCTTCGGCGAGATCATTCGCCCCCATTCAAAAGCAACCGCGGCCATAACGGTTGCTGCGAGAAGCGCCCAGCCAATTCCGCCAAACCATACGCCCGTCAAGCTAAGCGCAACCATTACCAAAGCCGAGACAAAGCGGACCCTCAGGTCTCCGCCTAGTTTGTCGGCTGCTAAGCCAATGGAAAAAGCAGATTGTTTTCGGTCATGCTCCGGCGCTGAATTCAAGGTTAAACGCCTCCGTAACGACGGTTTCGCTTAGCAAAGACGCGAAGAGCTTCTTCTACTTGCGGTCGGCCGAAGTCTGGCCAGAGCGTGTCAAAGACAAGAAACTCGGCATAGGCAGACTGCCAGATGAGGAAATTCGATAGACGTTGTTCGCCGCTGGTGCGGATCACCAAATCCGGGTTAGGCCAGTCACGGCTGGGCAGGAATTGTGTGATTGTCTCAGGACCAATGGTGGCGGGATCAAGCAAGCCTGCCGCCACTTGGCGCGCGATTTCTTGGGTTGCGCGCGCGATTTCAGCTTGGCCACCATAATTGAAGGCAATAACCAAGGTCATGATGGTATTGCCTTGGGTCTGCTGTTCCGCCTGATCCATCAAGGTCAGGATATCAGCTGGCACGCCCTCGCGCTCACCCAGTACACGGATCCTAACCCCCGCACGATCAAGGCGCGCCAGATCCGAACGAATAAAGCCACGCAATAGTCCGAACAGGGCTTCAATCTCTTCAGGCGGCCTACGCCAATTCTCGGTCGAGAAAGCATAGACAGTAAGAACCTCGATGCCAAGATCGCCAACCGCTTCAACCGTGTTGCGCAGGGCTTGAACACCGGCTGAATGCCCAAAGGCGCGCGGCATACCCCGGGCGGTTGCCCAGCGGCCATTTCCATCCATGATGATGGCGATATGACGCGGGCGCGCACCTTCTCCGTCATCGCCACGTGGCGAGAGATGATTGGCGGCCTTTGAGGCCCAGTCGGCGAGCGCCCCAGCCATCCTAGACTTGCATAATCTCATCTTCCTTCGTCTTCACGGTCTGGTCGACCTGTTTAACGAAGGAGTCGGTTGCTTCTTGAACTTGGGTGGAGAGCTTCTTCAATTGATCTTCGCTGATATCGCCATCTTTTTCTGACTTCTTCAGCTGCTCCATCGCGTCACGGCGCACATTCCGGATCGCAACGCGTGCGGCTTCGGCATATTTGCCAGACAATTTGACGAGTTCGCGGCGGCGCTCTTCGTTCAAAGGCGGGATGGGAACGCGCAGGGTCATGCCGTCCACCACAGGGTTTAGGCCAATGCCGGCATTGCGAATGGCCTTATCGACCACATTCACCATGGACTTTTCCCAAACTGTCACAGTCAGCAAACGCGGCTCTGGTGAAGAAATCGCACCCACTTGGTTCAAGGGCACCATGGCCCCATAGGATTCCACCATCACAGGTTCCAACAAATTGACGTTGGCCCGGCCAGTGCGCAGACCTTGAAAATCGTTCTTCAAGGCCGTGATTGCACCTTCCATTCGGCGTTTGGTGTCTTGGATATCAAATGTCGGCATGGTTTAGTTGTCCGTTATGACGGTGCAGACTCCGGTGCCAGCAAGCACCTCGGCCAAGCGCCCGGGTTGACGAATATTGAAAACGATAATGGGAATATTACTGTCGCGCATCATCGATACGGCAGAGGCATCCATCACTTTTAAGTTTTTTGCTAGGACGTCGGTATAGGACAGCTTGTCATAGCGGGTCGCTGTTGGGTCGGTCTTGGGATCGGCGGTATAGACGCCATCGACGCCAGTGCCCTTTAACAAGGCATCACAGCCCATTTCAGCGGCGCGCAGAGCAGCACCGGAGTCGGTTGTGAAAAATGGACTGCCAACGCCAGCAGCAAAGATAACAATGCGGCCTTTTTCCATGTGACGCATCGCCCGGCGACGGATGTAAGGCTCACACACCGTCTGCATCGGAATGGCCGATTGAACGCGGGTATGAACACCAATGCTTTCGAGCGCCCCTTGCAGCGCCAGTGCATTCATGATCGTGGCTAACATGCCCATATAATCGGCCGTTGCACGTTCCATCCCCTTGGCAGCGCCAGAGATGCCCCGGAAGATGTTGCCGCCCCCAATGACCAAGCAGAGTTCAATACCAGAATCACGCGCGGCTTTCACATCGCGCGCAAACCCAAGACAGGTTTCTTGATCAATCCCAAACTGACCATCGCCCATGAGGGCCTCGCCCGAAATCTTGAGCAAAATCCGGCGCGGCTTCTGGTCCTTTGGATTGGCTACTTCATTCATTTGGCTGCGTCTCCCAGCTTTCGACAGGCCTTAACATGACTCGCCCGAAAGCATGCAGGCAGGTCTTCTGACAGACCAAGGGCGGCACGCCAAGCATGCCGCCCTGTTTCTTGTCAGCAAAGTGTCATCTTTCACTTTGCCGTTTTCCGTCTATCTGGCAATCACGGCCAGAAAAGGAAGACTCTTTGACTTAAGTACCGCTTAAAGCGGCCACTTCTGCAGCGAAATCGTCTTCTTTTTTCTCAACGCCATCGCCCAGCTTGAACATCGCAAAGCCGGTGACTTCCGCGCTGATCCCAGCAGCTTTGGCCGTTTCAGCAACAAAGGCTGCAACAGTCTGATCTGGGTTCATGACGAATGGCTGCTGCAAAAGCACCACTTCTTCATAGAACTTGCGGATCCGGCCTTCGATCATACGTGCGATCACGTCATCCGACTTACCGCTTTCGCGGGCTTGCTCGGTCAGAACTTGACGCTCGCGCTCAACCACAGCTGGGTCGAGATCGTCAGTCTTCAGCGACAAAGGTGCGGTCGCAGCAATGTGCATCGCAACTTTGCGGCCGATGTCATTAGCGACAGCAGCGTCGCCGCCAGTTTCAACACCGACCAACACGCCGATGCGGCCAAGGCCTTCACCGGTTGCAGTGTGGATGTAAGAAGCTACAACGCCTTGGTTGACCGAAACTTTGGCCATACGGCGCAAGGTCATGTTTTCGCCAATGGTGGCGATCAGATTGGTCACATAGTCGTTGACAGTGCCTTCACCGGCTGGCGAAGCGGCTGCACCCAGAGCTTCCAGACCATCAAAGCCATGAGCCAATTTGGTGATGCCGCTGACGGCTGCTTGGAACTGTTCGTTGCGCGACACGAAGTCGGTTTCTGCGTTCAACTCGACCAACACACCGGTGTTGCCTTCGACATAAACGCCAACCAAGCCTTCAGCCGCCGCACGGTCAGCCTTCTTCGCAGCCTTCGAAAGGCCCTTTGCACGCAACCAGTCAATCGATGCTTCGATATCACCATTGTTTTCGGTCAGCGCTTTTTTGCAGTCCATCATGCCAACGCCGGTCTTCTCGCGAAGATCCTTAACGAGGGCAGCCGTAATCTCGGCCATAATCGCCTCCAGGGTAGAGTGTTTGTTGGGTCCGCCTTGGCCTGTGTCAGCACAAACCAAGGCGGGAATTTTTAAGCTTCAGCAGGAGCTTCAACGTCGCCATCAACCGATTCTGCGACAGCTTCTTCCGTGATCTGAGCCAAGACAGGCTCAACTGGGTTTTCCATGGCACCCAAATCAACGCCCGAAGACGATTGACCTTCGGCCAAGCCATCCAAAGCAGCGTCTGCGATCAGGTCGCAGAACAATTGGATGGAACGCGCAGCGTCATCATTGCCTGGGATTGGGAAATCAACTTCGTCGGGATCGCAATTGCTGTCGATCATCGCCGCAACTGGGATACCCAATTTCTTGGCTTCTTTGATCGCAATCGCTTCCTTGTTGGTGTCGATCACGAACATCAAGTCAGGAATACCGCCCATGTCGCGAATACCGCCGAGCGAACGCTCAAGCTTTTCATATTCGCGGGTCAGGTTCAGAATTTCTTTCTTGGTCAAACCAGCAGGAGCGTCGCCTTGCACAATGGCTTCAACTTCGCGCATGCGGGCAATCGACTTCGAAATCGTCTGCCAATTGGTCAACGTGCCACCCAGCCAGCGGCTGTTGACGTAATATTGGGCGCAGCGCTTTGCAGCAGCGGCCACAGGGTCCGAAGCTTGACGCTTGGTACCAACGAACAAAACGCGACCGCCCTTTGCAGTTACGTCACGAACGCGCAGCAAAGCCTGATGCAACAAAGGCACGGTTTGGCTGAGGTCGATAATGTGGATGTTGGCGCGCTCACCAAAGATGAAACGCTTCATCTTTGGGTTCCAACGGTGGGTCTGGTGACCAAAGTGTGCGCCCACTTCGAGCAATTGGCGCATGGTAAATTCTGGCACTGCCATAGTATTTCAATCCTTTTTCCGGCTAGCCTCCGCGAGCAGGAGCGGTCTCGGATGAGAACCGCGCCGGATGGACGAACGACCCCTGCCCCATCCCCAAAGGAATAAAAAAGGGTTCGCGCGCCGCGAGCTCGCGTGCGTGATGGCGGTCATGTAGGAGCAATGCCCTCAAAACTCAAGGCTTGAGGGCAGTTGGGGGTGTAAACATCACCCCCGCCCCTCACCCCATTTCTGCAGCCAAGAAGGCCGCAGCGCGGCGGGCACCTTTGAGGCGTTGTTCCGGGGTGGACCAGTCGCCATTGACGACCATCTTGCCGTCTGGCCGCAAGCGGAACAGAGCAGGCTGTTTTTGCACGGCGGCCACCAGCTTCATCGGGTCGGGCGCGGACTCTGGGCGGAAGGTCAGCACCGCCCCTTTTGGCCCGGCATCGAGCTTAGCGATGTGAGCCTTGCGGCAAAGCGCTTTCACGCCCGCAATCTGGATCAACTGACGCGCTTCTTCCGGTAGCGGACCAAAACGGTCTGCCAGTTCCGCGGCATAGCTGTCGCGATCTGCATCGCTCTCCAGCTCGCTCAAGCGACGATAAAGCGATAGGCGCACATTGAGGTCGGCCACATAATCTTCCGGGATCAGAACCGCGACGCCGAGATTGATCGCTGGCGACCACGACCGGGCAGAGACGACTTCGCCACCATCTTGCAGGCTTGCCACCGCTTCTTCCAGCATTTGCTGATAAAGCTCGACGCCGACTTCACGAATATTGCCCGATTGTTCTTCGCCCAAGAGGTTGCCACCGCCGCGCATATCGAGGTCATGGCTGGCCAATTGGAAGCCAGCGCCTAGACTATCCAGTGATTGCAGGATTTTCAGGCGCTTTTCCGCGCTTTGCGTAATCGGCCTTTCTGCCGGAACTGTCAGATAAGCATAGGCGCGGGTCTTGGACCGACCAACGCGGCCGCGCAATTGATACATTTGCGCAAGGCCAAACATATCCGCCCGCCAGGTAATCAGCGTGTTGGCGCGGGGAATATCCAAGCCACTTTCCACAATCGTGGTGGAGATCAGCACATCATAAACGCCTTCATAGAAGGCTGTCACGATTGGCTCCATCTGGGTCGGGCTCATCTGACCATGCGCCACCGCATAGGTCATTTCCGGCACCATTTCTTTCATGAAGCGCTCAATGTCTTCCAGATGCTCAACACGCGGGGCGACAAAGAAGGCTTGGCCGCCGCGATATTTCTCACGCAGCAACGCTTCGCGGATGGTGATCGGGTCCCACGGCGTCACATAGGTGCGTACAGCCAAGCGGTCGACTGGTGGGGTGGCGATGATCGACATTTCGCGGATGCCAGCCAGCGACAATTGCAAGGTGCGCGGGATAGGCGTGGCGGATAGGGTCAGCACATGGGTGTCGATGCGCAATTCTTTCAGGCGCTCTTTGTGCTTCACGCCAAAATGCTGCTCTTCATCGACGATCACAAGGCCCAGATCGCGGATCGCCAAGTCCTTGGCAAAGATAGCATGGGTGCCAACCACGATGTCAATCTTGCCATCGGCGAGGTCACGCTTGGTGTCGGCGGTTTCTTTGCTACCCACCATGCGCGACAATTGCCGCACACGAATGGGCCAGCCGCGGAAGCGCTCGCTAAAGGTCTTAAAGTGCTGGCGGGACAGCAGAGTCGTGGGGCAAACCACCGCAACTTGCCGGCCACTCATCGCCACGACAAATGCTGCGCGCAAGGCAACTTCGGTCTTGCCAAAGCCGACGTCACCGCAGATCAAGCGGTCCATCGGATGGCCAGCGGCCAGATCATTGAAGATGTCTTCAATCGCCGACAATTGATCATCGGTCTCATCCCATGGGAAGCGGGCACAGAATTCATCATAATCGCCAGAGCTCGCCAAAATCGGCTCCGACACTTTTGCCGCGCGTGCTGCCGCAATCTTGATCAGCGCTCCTGCCATATCTTTCAGACGTTGCTTGGCCTTCGCCTTACGGCCCTGCCATGCCACACCGCCCAATTTGTCCAAAAGTGCGGTCGCATCTTCTGAGCCATAGCGTGAGACGAGTTCGATATTCTCAACCGGCAGGAACAACTTGTCGCCACCGGCATAGATCAGTTCTAGGCAATCGTGCGGGGCGCCCTGCACGTCCAAGGTGCGCAAGCCCTCGTAGCGTCCAATGCCGTGGTCAATGTGCACCACAAGGTCGCCTGCCGACAGGCTGCCAGCTTCCAGAATAATGCTTGCCGCTTTTCGGCGCTTGCGGGCGCGGCCCAAGCGCTCACCCAAAATGTCCTGCTCAGACAGGATGGCATAGTCTTCGGCAACAAAGCCGCGCTCTAGCGGCAGAACGGCCAGACCAATCGCCCCTTTGGGCATGAGGGTAATCGCTTCTGCATTGGGCAGCGGGAAGAGTGCCGCCATGCCATGTTCGTGCAACACATGGCCTAAACGCTCTGCCGAGCCTTCCGTCCACGCAGCCAGAATGGGCTTTATGCCCTGCGCGGCCAAAGCCTCCACATGCTGACGGGCCGCATCCCAAACATTGACGCCTTCGGTGGCGCGCTCTGCGGCGAAGTTGCGGCCCGCCTTGGCACCGCTCTCAATCAGCGCTTGACCACCTTCGGCCTCTTGATAGGCGCTGAGACGACGGACATCCCGGCTAGCAAGCATGCCTTCTAGTTCGGCGACCCTGGTATAGAGGCGCTCAGGTGGCAGGGGGTTATAGGGCGCGGAACCCTTGGGCGGCGGGATACGGCGTGCTTCGTAATAATCGGCCACTTGGGCAGCGCGCTCTGTTGAGGCGTCCAAGGCATGGGGATCGAGACTAATCAGGGCATCCTTGCCGACATAGTCAAAGACCGTCTCCATGTGTTCATGGAATAGCGGCAACCAATGCTCCATCCCATTGCGGCGCATCCGTTTGGTGACGGCTTCATAGAGCGGGTCACCTTGGGCCGCGCCAAACAATTCCAAATAGCCGAGGCGGAAACGGCTAGCGGCAACGTCATCCAGTATGGCTTCAGAGACAGGGGCTAACACCACGCCTTGCAATTGATGGGTCGAGCGCTGGGTCTCTGGGTCAAAGCTGCGGATGCTTTCAAGCGTATCGCCGAATAAGTCGAGGCGTACGGGCTCTGGCAGTTCCGGCGGGAACAAATCAATCACCCCGCCTCGTATGGCAAAGTCCCCACGCTCCCGCACGGTCGCCGTCCGCACATAGCCATTGGCGGCAAAATAAGCCTGAATGGCGTTGACATCGAGGATCTGGCCAGGCCGCGCAGAAAAAGACGCTGCCCTCAACCGGTCCCTTGGCGCAACACGCTGAAGCAGCGAAGCCCCCGTCGTCAATACCAGTACCGGCGCATCGCCCTCTTTGCGCCGGATCAATTGGGTAAGGGTCGAAAGTCGCGTTGCGCTGATCTCAGGGGCTGGGCCCACGCGGTCATAGGGCAAGCAATCCCAAGCTGGCAGGCGCAGCACCGACAGGCTTGGTGCGTAAAAGCGAACTGCAGCCAGAAAGCTCGAAGCTTGGGCGTCGTCGCGCGCCACATGCAGTGTGACCCCGCCCCGCAGCAGAGCGGCACGCGCAATCAGCCCTGCATCATAGCCTTCAACGGCACCCGACACACGTAATGGACCAACGGCGTTGGCGAGGGTTTCGACAAGAGAGATCGGCATCGTGCGCTGTGCTTTTGAGGAGGATGGTCACGCGATATAGCGATCCCCTGCCCCCTTGGCGAGGGTCAGTGCTCAGTAGCCGTTAGTTCGTGCGTGACTTCAGCGGGCCGAGTAAAAGGCAGCCAGTTTGTTGCCGTCCAAGTCCCGGAAATAAGAAAATTCGCCAAAGGCACCGCGCGGGCCGGGCTGGCCTTCACACGTGCCACCCAATTCGAGGGCTTTGGCATGCAATGTCCTGACCTGTTCGGAAGAATCGACTTGAAAAGCTACCATGGTCCCGTTGCCAAAGGTCGCTGGCGCACCGTCATGCGGGCGGGTCACCATGAACATCGCCCCTTCGGTCAGGCGATAAATCAAGCCTGCGGGGGTTGGCATCAAGGGCTTGCCACCAATTTCTTCCAGAAGCGCGGTGTAAAAGGCTGTGGCCTTGTCAAAATCATTGGTGCCAACGCACAAATAGCCGATTTTCGCCATGGTGTTTTCTCCCCTGTTGTTTGGACGAACTTGTGCGGCGCTTGCAATATCGCGTCAAGCGGGCGACCCAAACAAATCGAGCTGTTGACACAGTCCTTCCATTGAGTTTTCGCAACTAGACCTGCGCATCAAGGCGCTGGCGTTGGACGGAGGACCTGTCTATTGGGCCCCAACCAGCACGACCCCGACCAGAATGGCGGCGTAATGCAAGCCCGCTGCGGCCACGACATGGCCATGCCAAATCGCACGGCGGAACTTTAGGCCTTTAGCCGCGTAGAAGATCGTGCCGACCGAATAGACAATGCCACCCGCCGCCAACAACCACATCGCAACCGCGGGAACTTCTTCAATCATCGGCTTAATGGCAATCACCACCATCCAGCCCAAAGCCAGATAGAGGACAACCCAAATCGCTTTGCCAAGACCCGGCAAGAACATTTTGCCCGCAATTCCCAAAGCCGCCAAAGACCAGACTGCAGTCGTCATGCCAATGGACCAAGCCCCGGTCAAAGCCTGGGTGGTAAAAGGGGTGTAGCTCGCAGCGATCATCAAGAAAATGCCAGCATGGTCGAGTCGGCGCAAAAACGG
>JBEIEG010000002.1:0-37385 GCA_040383035.1 Hyphomonadaceae bacterium
CAACCAAACTAAATCCGCTTCGGTGAGGATGACTTTCGACTGGCCCGTTGCAGGGTCAACCATGAGAAGGTCTAGCCGTGTTTGGGCCCGATTTTGTCGTTGGACATAGAGGGTTTGGCCGTCTTTCGACCAATTGACCCGCGCGACATAAATATCGTCATTATCGCCCAAATCAACGGGAACCACGGTACCGGTGGCTAGGTCCCAGATAAATAAGGCAACGCTGGCATTGGTTGCCCCAGCGCGCGGATAGCGTTGCTGAACAATTTCTGTTTGCCTTGCACCAATCTCAACTCGCGGCACAAGGGCAACCGTACTTTCATCGACTTGGGTATAGACGATGCGCCCGTCGTTTGGTGCCCACCAATAGCCCGTATCGCGATCCATTTCTTCTTGAGCGATGAATTCCGCCATACCGTATGTGATGGCATCGCTTGCTGCAGGTGACAGCGCTACTTCTTCGTTCGTGCCAAGCTTAAGGGCAATCAATTGTCCCTCTCGAATGAAGGACACATAACCACCTGCGGGAGAGATCTGAGAGTCAGTCTCAAAATCGGGTGTGCGTGTCAGGCGGCGCGGGGCGCTGGGGTTTGCGACCTGTACGTAATAAAGGTCGCCACCAAGTGGTGCCAGAATAGCCTCGCCCTTTTTGTCCCAATCGTAGGAGACAAGGCCACGTGTGCCAGCCAAACGTTGGCGTTCTCGCCGCGCGGCTTCCGCTTCCGAAAGAGCGCCCTCCTCGGGCACCAACGCTTTGGAATCAACCAGCATAAAAGGCGCGCCACCACCAACAGGTGCCGCCCAAAGGTCGAGGCGCAAGAAATCGCGCTCATTCGGCCGAAGCCATGTTACCAGTTTGCCGTCAGGCGAGAATTTAGGTGCACGCGCGACTGGCCCATTAAGAGCAGGATCTTCAAACAGACGGTCCAGCGTAATGCTTCCGGAGGTGGGCACCGTGGCCGGGACATCTTGTGCATGCACAAGGGCGGGTAGAATGGCGAGAATCGCCAGGAAGGTCGAAACAGAGCGCATGGTTCTATTTGGCAAGGGTTCAGCCTTCCGGCAAGCCTTGATGCAAAAGCGCCCACACCCGCAGGGCGCTTGCTAACGGGCGGTCGCCTCGCTGGCTGTCAATCTCGCCGATCAACCCCGCGAGCGACAAGCGGCGTTGACGCGCATTCGCTTCGAGCGCTGCCCAAAATTCAGCCTCCAGCGCGACGCTTGTTGCGTGTCCTTCAAGAGATACCGATCGCTTAATCAAGCTCATGATCTGTGGCCTTGGTCAGGAAATGTCCGTCTAGCCGCGTCTTCGTCTGATTTTTGGCCTTTTCTGTGGCGAGCTTCTCTAGTTTCGTACGACCAAAGGCCACACGATTGGCGTCGCCCTTGGCGCTGTGCTCAGCGCGCACTTTGGCTTTGCGTGCCTGCCTTAAATTAAAGATCTCAGCCATGAACCGAATCTAGCCTGTCGGAGCCTCAAAATCCATCAGCGGGAAGGGGTTGGCGGGCTGGCTGCGCAGTTATAGGCGCGTCGAGATAAAGCTTCTGGCTTCAGAACAGCTTCCTGAAGTTGCCGTTCCATCTCGCCCTGAACCAGTTGAGGCACTTTATCGCTTGAAATGCCATATGCCTCTGCTGCGGTATAGACCTCTGCCAGCCAGCGGTTGCTGCTCTCGCTAACACCTGGTTCTCGTGCCCAAGCAGGCGCTGCCATCGCCGTCACTTGAATTGCAGCAGCACACACCAACGAGTCTTCGAGACGTGATAGCGCCGTTGGGTCTTCCCCAATGACGGCTTGCATCTGTGCCGACGTAGGCTCTGGTGTGGCTTGTTGAGAGTGCTGTTGAGCGAAAGCTGGTAAGCTCCACCCTGTCAAAAGCGAAATAAGGATCAAATTGGCACGCATGTTCACTCACTTTGTTGTTGCGCCTCACCTTGCAGGCGATGGGCCAAACAAAATTAGTCTTGTTCTTGTGCTCAGACTTTATTGCGGCAAAGTTTGGTTGAGTTCAAGGTAAGCTCCATCAGCATCAAAGAACTGACACCCTAAGACTCGGATAGGCGGCGCACCAGGGATACGAGGCGGGTAGACTGAGACTTTGGGCTCCACCACCATCCGCACACCGGGCGCAAGTTTGGCAGCATCACAAGCCTTTTGAGCGTCGGCCACCGCTGCTACCATAACATGGCTGCCCGGCCCCAACACTTTGGGCTGGTTGACCTTTGGGTGATCGGGGCGATCAGTATACTGAATTAGGCCAATCCACCCAATCCAAGGATCATTGGCATTCAACAGAACCAAACGGATTGGCCGTGGTGGTCCGCCTTGGGCGAAGGCGGGACTTGAGACATTCATGCGCTCATCATAATTGACCCGCATGCCTAAACCATCGCGATAGAGTTTTAGCGAAGTTTCCATGTCTCGCACGATGATGGTGGTGCGGCGAATATCAATTGGGACGCGCTCAACGGGGGTTACAATCTTGGTTGGGTCTTTGGTTGGCTCAGCGCTCTGAGTAGATGCCGTAGCCTGTTGCGCAACTGCGGAGCCAAGCCCTAAACTGGCTGCTAAGACGCTTGAAAGAAAGAGTGCCTTCACTGCCTGACACATGCCAGCCGCTCCTCATAAGTTATATCTTTTGTTTAGATGCTGCGCGACCAGATGCAAGCTCAAATCAAGATTAGCGTGACTTTGGTTTGGGCAAGACTTGTCTATGCAACAACGCCAAGGCGGCGCAGTGCGTCTTGACCTAAAGCGGTCTGACGGTTGTAGTAGGCTACACCCACCGTGCTGCCACCGGCCTTTTGGGCGGCTTTGGCAGCATTTTGCTTGCGCAATTCGACTTGAGTCGGGTCGGATGAAATTTCCCGATAGCCAATCCGTAACCGACGAAGCACACCATCGAACGAATCCGTCAAAGCCTTCGCCTTTGCCTTGTCGGAGACATCACCTTCCAACGGCATTTCCAAGGCAATGATGGGCGGTGGATCCGAAACCGATTTGGTGCCAGGCTTTTTAGGGGCTGGCCGTGGAATGGCTACACCTGGTTCAAGGCCCAACTGGGTTAGCGCGTCCGCAACCCCATCGGTGGCCTTCAATTCGATTCGGTCGCCGGCTTTTGGCGTGATGACCAACGTCTCGATACCTTTTAGCGAACGGGCCTCTGCGGTTCCATCGCGCATCAGGACTCTGTTTAGCTTTGCTGCCAAGGTCCGCATGGTTTCGCCTTGCGCGATCGTGATTTTCTTTTCGCTGCCGCCATTCACGATGACGCTGAATTGGTCGCCGGCTCGCAGGCCAGTGCGGTCGGTCAAAGCATCAGAGATACCAAAGCTCAAGGTACCTTGCGGAATGCCCATGGAGTCGAGACTTTGGGAAACTGAAGGGGCGAGGGCAATTGAAATTGGTGCATTAGCCAATTGTGGTGCCGCGCGACTAAACGCTTGCAAGCCGGTATCCGCATCAAGGCCGACGATAGAGCTTTCGCGTGCTGTACTCGCAGGGGTGGAGCCATTCGCAGGCGTTACGGTGACGGTCTCCGTCGCATAAGCCACTTGATCGCCAGCAGCGGTCAGAGCGCGAATTGCCTCACCCGTTGACTGGGCTTGGAACAGCACGGTTTCGGAACTTATGTCCATGGCAACCAGTTTGTTTGCCGTCGAATCTGCGGCCGTGCGCCCTGCCAAGAATATCCGCCCACTCGAGTCTGAAGTCACCATAGTTACAGCGCTTAAATTGCTGGCGGCAAGAGTATTGGTCGCGCCGTTGGCAATGCCGGTCAAAGCATCAAATTTGCCCATGCGCGCGCCACCGCTTTCATTCCAGACAGCAACCGCTTGGCCGTTGGCAATCGCTAAGCCTGCGGGCGTATCATCTCCGGTGGTGCCGATGGCCGTGGTGAAGCGAAGCGTGCCGGACGCTTCAAAAGCCTGCAAATAAACGTCTTTTCCGCCTAAAGCCGTAGCCCCACCATAGCTATTTGTTGTTGTCCCCATCACGAAAACACTGCCGTCTGCGCCAACTTGCACATGGGTTGCATTGTCGCTGCCAGTGGCCCCTTGTTGGTGATACCACTTGTCTCGGCCTTCGAGGTCAAACGCTGCAACAAATGAATCGAGTCCATTGCCTGTTGTGCTGGTGGCGGTATCGGCACGACCGTTGACGGAACCAGCGACGGCCAAAGTCCCATCCGCGCCAATGGCCAATGAGAAGCCTTGAGCCGGAGCCGCAGAGCCTAAGGCGCGCGTCCATACAATTTGCCCTGTCGTATCGTATTTCATCAAGACGACGTCGCTCTTGTCCTTGGGCGTTTGGCCATTCACTTTGCCAGTCGCATCGGCAATTACATAAAGCGAGCCATCCGAGCCCACCACCGAGGCACGTGCACCAACAGTGGAGCCTTTGACGGCTGAAATGTCCGAGGTGAAGGACGCCAAATTATCGGTACCTTCGAGGCCGGTCATCTTGCTCACAACGCTTTGGGTAGCTTTGTCCACCGTCTTGCCGCCAGCGACATAGAGGGCTGGCTTAGTGTCACCTGCAGCGGCTTCAAAAGAGAGCGATTCGAGTGACGTGGTGGTGATCCTCATCCGTTGCTGAACGGTTGCCGTCCCGCCCTTGGTCGCGGCAGGGATTGTGGTTTCAACCCGTGCGAACCGGCTTTCAAACCCTGCAGCTTCGAGCTTAAGGTTGATAAAATTCGCCACATTTCCAATGGTGCGATCTGTTGTGCCCATTTCGGACAGATTGATATCGAAGTTTGTCGCGACCCCGCCTTTGGTCACCTTTAAAGTGAAGCGACGGTCTCCCAGGAAGCCTTCTGGAATTGCGGTCAGTTCGCCATTGACCAGCGGCTTCGTATCATATTGTAAGAGGCCTTTGGGAATACCTTCCCCTTCGTGGCGTGTTAGACGACGACCTCCGATCAGAAAGGCTCCATCGAGCTTGGTCGCATTAATGTGATCGTTAAGTTCCTCAATCCCTTTGGTGATGCGATCCTGCAGGCGCTTGCGGGTCTCAGCGCTTATCCCGTCCTTGGCAGCGGCATCAGCCAAGGCTTGCAATTTCTGAACACCGTTATGGATTATAAACAGGCTCCTGTCGTTTGGGTCCTTGACCGCGGAGCCCGCACCTGACCCCAGACTGGTATTGACCAAACGGCTGGCGCGCAGCGCATCGGTGGCCAATTGGGAGAGTGTAGGTGGCTTAGCTCGTGAATCCCACGGCGCCATTTGTGCAATTTGACGCTGTGTTGGTGGTCCAGTCGGGGCAGCGGTCGCGGTGTTGGTTAGAGCCGACAAGTCAAGAGACTGCACAGACGAGTTAGAAAATCCGCCTGAATTCAACAGACTAATGACATTGGCATTGATAGCCACCGATCAGCTTCCTTAACTTGCCACACGGATTTCTAATTTTGTGAGCATTTTTAAGCACTTAAAATGGCCCAGAAAGGTTGCAATGGGCTTAATTTTTTTGTGTCGGTTTTTGGGCGAGAGGGACGCTCGATTTGCTGCGTGCACCCGCGATCCAATTTCGCTTGTATTTGAGAATAATTCGCATATAGTCTGCTGATGCCCCAGTCGCAGCCGATCCATGGTCTTGAAGCCGGCGCGCAACTTGCGCTGCATGCCATGCGTCGTGCGGCTGGACCTTCGGTGTTCCGGTGCCCGGTGACGGCAGAACGGGTTGAGACAGCACGCGCCGCCATGAGAAAATTGGCAAGCCTACTATTAGTCTCAGGTCGGAAGCTAAGGCTCGGCGAATTGGGAAGCCTTGAGCCTTCGCCTGATGAGCGGACGCTCCTAAATGCCTTAGCTGCCGCGCAGGCAGCCGATGGAGATGCTCTCATTGCCGCGCTGCGCTGGTTGGCTGGCTTTGAACCGGGCCCCGAAATGACTGAGACGACGAAGATCGCAGCACTTGCGTTTGCCGAAGCCGGCTGGAAGTGGGGTGCCACTCAGAGTCCTAGAGCACCTGAGCCGCCATTCGGGATGAGTCCAGTTCGGGCCATTAGCTGACCCAAACCGAACAATTTCAGCGGTCTAGTTGACGATTATGCCCTTGGGTGGGCTATCGTTTTGCCCAGTGAAGCCATTGAAGCTCAGCTCATCACTACCAGGCTGCGCCGTCACGACAACAGTTTCACCATCTTTGATAGCTCCAGATAGTATGAGCCGAGCTAGCGGGTCTTGCACATCTTTTTGGATAACCCGTTTTAAGGGGCGAGCTCCGTAAGCGGGCTCATAGCCTTTATCCGCTAACCAAGTTTTGGCGGCGTCATCCAGCGTGATTTTGATATCACGGGAAGCCAAAAGTGCTTCCAAACGTCGCAGTTGGATTGGTACAATCCGGTCCATCTCAGCCCGGCCCAGCCGTCGGAACAAGATGATCTCGTCAATCCGATTGATGAATTCAGGACGGAAATTGCCACGTACGGCCTCCATAACCATCGGCCGCACAAGTTCAACATCTTCGCCGTCATTCTGCTCCGCGAGATATTGGCTACCTAGATTGGACGTCATGACGAGGATCACATTTTTAAAGTCCACCGTCCGGCCTTGGCCGTCCGTTAGACGTCCATCGTCAAGCACTTGTAGGAGAACGTTGAAGACGTCGGGGTGTGCTTTTTCGACTTCATCAAACAGCACAACTTGATAAGGCCTGCGCCGTACGGCTTCAGTCAAGGCCCCGCCTTCGTCATAGCCCACGTAGCCGGGAGGGGCCCCAATTAGGCGGCTGACGGAGTGTTTTTCCATGTATTCCGACATGTCGATTCGTGTGACCGCGCTGTCGTCGTCAAACAAGAACTCTGCCAATGCCTTCGTAAGTTCGGTCTTACCGACCCCAGTGGGGCCAAGGAAAAGGAAAGATCCGATCGGTTTGTTGGGGTCTTGCAGGCCCGCGCGCGACCTGCGAACCGCATCAGAAACCGCCTCAAGCGCCTCTTCTTGACCGACTACACGGGCGCGCAACGTGTCTTCCATCGCCAGCAATTTCTCGCGTTCGCCTTCCAACATGCGTTCGACAGGTACGCCAGTCCAACGGGCCACGACCGCGGCGATTTGCTCGGCATCGACCACTTCATGCACCATGCTTTCGCCACTGGTC
The DNA here is from genome assembly GCA_040383035.1 of Hyphomonadaceae bacterium. GTDB lineage: Bacteria > Pseudomonadota > Alphaproteobacteria > Caulobacterales > Aquidulcibacteraceae > Aquidulcibacter. The sequence continues at coordinate 7,109 of JBEIEG010000002.1, forward strand.
TCAGCCTCTTTCAAGGCCTTCTCCAGATTGGGAATGGTACCATACTGCAGTTCGCCGGCTTTCGCGTAATCGCCCCGGCGGGTCGCGTCGGCCAGTTCTAGATTGAGCTTTTCAAGTTCCTCTTTCAGCTTAGTGGAATCGGCAAGCTTTGCTTTTTCCAGGCGCCAAGTCTCAGTCATGTCATCTGACTTGGCCTGCAGCGTGTCTATCTCATCCTCCAGCCTTTCCAGCCGTTCGATGGATGCTGGGTCCTTTTCTTTGCCGAGCGCAGAGGCTTCGATCCGCAATTGCATCAGCCTACGGTCGATTTCATCCAATTCTTCAGGCTTACTATCGACTTGCATGCGTAAGCGGGCCGACGCTTCATCCATCAAATCGATGGCTTTGTCAGGCAAAAAGCGATCGGCGATGTAGCGTTTCGACAACGTGGCCGCAGCTACAATCGCAGCATCAGAGATGCGAACCCCATGATGGACCTCGTACTTTTCTTTCAAACCACGCAGAATAGAGATGGTGTCCTCAACGCTAGGCTCGTCAACAAATACAGGTTGGAACCGCCGCGCGAGGGCAGGGTCCTTCTCGACATGCTTGCGATATTCATCAAGCGTCGTTGCCCCGATGCAGCGCAATTGGCCGCGTGATAGGGCAGGCTTCAACAGATTAGACGCGTCCATAGAGCCTTCGGACTTGCCGGCCCCTACAAGCGTGTGCATCTCATCAATGAATAGCACGATGCCACCATTCGCGGCTTCAACTTCGCTGAGGACAGCTTTGAGACGTTCCTCAAACTCGCCGCGGAATTTTGCGCCGGCGATCAAGGCACCCATATCTAAGCTCATGAGTTTCTTGTTTTTCAGGCTCTCAGGCACGTCGCCATTGACCATGCGCAAAGCCAAGCCTTCAGCGATGGCCGTCTTCCCGACGCCAGGCTCCCCGATCACGACAGGATTATTCTTGGTACGCCGGGACAAAACTTGCACACAACGGCGGATTTCATCATCACGACCGATTACGGGGTCGAGTTTTCCGTCCCGCGCTGCTTGGGTTAAATCGCGCGCATACTTCTTCAGCGCCTCATAATTATCGTCTGCGTTGGCCGTGTCAGCTGTTCGACCGCTGCGCATCATGCCGATCGCAGAGTTAAGCGAGGTCGGGGTAACACCCGCTGCCTTTAGCGCTTCAGCTGCTTTGGTTGTGCGAGCAGTTGAGATGGCTAGCAGGAGCCACTCAGCGGCTACGAAACTGTCGCCTGCCTTGCTAGCGGCATCTTCAGCACCCTGCAGAATCCGGGCGGTCTCCGGCGGCATATAGATTTTGTCTTCGCCGCCTTCGACAACGGGTAGGCCCGCTACTGCGACATCAGTGGCCAATTTGGCCTCATCGGGTCGCCCACCGGCAGACCGGATTAAGCCAGCCGCCAATTGTTTGTCGTCATCCAACAACGCCTTCAGCAAATGTTCGGGAGTGAAATACTGGTGTTTGCGCTTGATCGCTTCCATTTGTCCGGCTTGGACAATGGCGCGGGCACGTTCGGTGAATTTATCTAGGTTCATCGCGATAAAGCCTAAAGTTAAGAACAGGGGAGGCCTAGGAACTAGGATCGTTGCCCTTTCAGTTAGGTGTGGCGTTTCAGCAACACAAGAGGGGCAAGCCAACTCATTTTGAAGTGCGCCTTTTCGTCCGTTTCATCGGGCCCTGTACGCTTCTTAGATAGGCAATCAGCCCATCGATTTGACCGGGCTCAAACTGGAATTCGGGCATAGGACCGTGGCCAACCAAAATGCCCTCGCTGAACGCTTCTGCTAAATTATCAAGCGGATAGCGCTGCGCCAAAGTAGCAAAACGTGGAGCTTGCGGGTTTGGGCTTTGACCGCGCTTGCCAATCGCATGGCAAGTTGCGCAATGCGATTTAGCCAAGTTGCGCCCTACCTCAATGGTTTGTCTTTGAGTTTGGGTATCAGCCGCATAAACAGGCGTAACAAAGCTGGCTATCAGAAAGACACTCAGTCCCAGTCGTGCCTTCATAACTGTGCCCTACATTTGAGTCGTGAAGCATTCTTCACGCTGTAAACTTCCCACCTTTGACAGCGGATGTCCATGCGCGCGCGTCTCAGGCGTCACCTTGCCCGCAAGGGTGGCAAAACCGTCAAAATACTGTCATCCTGCGGACATAGCTGCGTGCCAGCTTGCAGTGCCTGCTTTGTCTCGAGAATATGAAAAGTCCCCATGCCTGAAAGTTCGTCTGAACGTAACGCTCTGAATTGGCCCGTCATAGCCACCATTTTGAGTGTGTTGTTTGTTGCATGTGGCTTGATTTATGGGCTCAGCCAAAATGCAATGTTGACGCTGTCGGGTGGTATCGGGGTCGGTTTGACGCTGGCCGTCGGCTGGTGGCTTGGTGCAGATACCACCAAAGCATTGTTCGAAAGAGAAAACCTTTTGGGTCAGGGTGAGGTTACCTCACGCGCTGACCCGAGTCCCTTGAATGAAGCGGCGAGCGCCACCTTGGTCCGAGACGCCGTGCGCTTTGCGCGATCTGCCATCGAAGCAACCCCCAATCCTGTGCTAATCGTCGATGCGGCAGGTCGTTTGGTTGGGACCAACCAACCGGCCCGAGACCGCTTCTCAATTGATACTGGCCAAGTACGCTTTAGCGCTGTGATTCGGAGACCGAATTTGGTGGATGCGGTCAGCGATGTATTCAAAACAGGAGTGACCCGCACGTTATCCATCGAGAGCCGTGTGCCGGTTGACCGCTACGAGCGCGTCTCGATCGCCGCTTTTGAGGCTGACCAAGAGCGTTTTGTGCTGCTGTCGATCCAAGATGAGACCGAGGCCCGCATGTCAGAACGGATGCGAGCGGACTTCCTAGCGAATGCGAGCCACGAACTGCGTACCCCTCTGGCAGGGATTGTTGGCTTTATTGAAACCCTGCGTGGCCCAGCCCGTGAAGATGCGGTCGCCCGTGATCGGTTTTTAGAGATTATGCACTTGCAGGCAGACCGAATGAGCCGCCTGATCTCCGACTTGCTCAGCTTGTCCCGGATTGAGCTTAATGAACATGTCGCTCCAACTGCGCGATCTGACTTTGCTGCAGCAGTGCAGGAAATTGTTGAAAGTTTGCCGCCGGATAAGCAGAAGCGCATTCAGTTCAAGGCAGGTGATGATCCCCTTTGGGTGATCGGGGACTGGGACGAAATTCAGCAGATCGCCGCCAACCTAATTGATAACGCGCTTAAATATGGCGGCGCACAATCTGAAGTCCGCATAATCCTGTCCGCTTGGCTCGACCGTGAGTCTGCATTGAGGTCGGCAATGCGAGAGTGGGACGGGGCGTCGCGCCTGCCACTTACCAGTCCAGAAGTAGATCGGGATCGCCTATACTGTACTTTGCGAGTTGAGGACTCAGGCCCTGGAATCGCACGTCAACATTTGCCACGGCTGTCAGAGCGCTTTTACCGCATCGAGGAAACCGCTGCGGGCAAAAGTGGAACCGGTTTAGGCTTGGCAATCGTTAAACACATCGTCAATCGCCATCGCGGTGGCTTGGTAGTTGAGAGCGAGCAAGGCCGAGGGACTGCCTTTTCCGTCTATCTGCCACAACCACTAGAATTGGGTCCTGTACGGACAATGGCAGAAGTCCAAGCCAGCTAATGCTGGCCAGCGCGGCCAGTGTCATCGAAGTGTCATAAAAATGTAATCTTGTCTTCTCAGCAAGGCCTTAAGGGGCGGGGAACGAATGGTGCCAGATTGTCTGGCGGGGGCGATGATTGTTCATGGATGCGTTCGCAGATCTGCCTGTAAGCCTGATTGCCGTGGCCATTGTGCTGGCTTTCGGAACTTGGGCTTGGCAAACCGGCGCAACAAAAGCGTTGGCTTTGGCCAGTTCTGGCCAAGGCCGTTTGAACTCTCTTCCCGGATATCATGGGTGGTACGCCGTATTGTGGGTCGTTGGCCCCGCTCTGGCTCTTTTGCTGCTGCATGAGTTGATTGCCCCATCTGCCATTCGCTCGCTTTTGTCTCATAGCCTGCCGTCAGAAGTCTTGGCCCTGCCGAAAGAGCGCCTCGACCTATTCTTTGCGGACGCCAGCAAAATTGCTTTTGGAGGTACGCCCAGCCAACGCACCCCAGATGTTTTGGCTGCCGCTGAAGCGATGCGCGCCATTTCAGCTAATCTCAACATCGCTTTTGGCGTTGGAGCCCTAGCGCTTTCCGCGCTTGGCTTCTTCCTGTCGAGCTCACATCTGGGCCGCGATTTCCGCGCCCGCAACGCCGTTGAGGTTTGCATCAAGGCAGCCATGATGGTGGCCTCTGGCATTGCTATTTTGACCACTCTTGGCATTGTTTTGTCACTGCTTTTTGAAACGTTGAGATTTTTTTCAAGCTACAGCCCAATCGATTTCTTGTTCGGCACGCAATGGAGCCCGCAAGTTGCCATTCGGGCCGATCAAATTGGTCAGTCCGGCGCATTTGGGGCTGTCCCCTTGTTTGCAGGCACCGCACTAATCATGGTGATTGCGATGGCGATTGCGATCCCCGTCGGTCTAGGCTCAGCGATCTATCTTTCTGAATATGCAAGCGCACGTGCCCGCGCTGTGGTGAAGCCAGTACTGGAATTGCTCGCCGGCATCCCCACCGTGGTGTTCGGCTTCTTTGCCTTGTTGACCGTCGCGCCAATTATTCGGGCAATCGGTACCAGCGTCGGCCTCGATGTCTCAGCGCAAAGTGCGTTGGCGGCAGGTTTAGTTATGGGGATTATGATTATCCCCTTCATTTCCTCGCTGTCGGACGATGTAATCAATGCAGTTCCGCAAGCCTTGCGCGACGGCTCCTACGCCATGGGTGCAACCAAGTCCGAGACGATCGGTCGGGTCGTAATTCCCGCTGCTCTGCCAGGCATCGTTGGTTCTGTCTTGTTGGCTGTGTCTAAAGCCTTGGGCGAAACCATGATCGTGACCATGGCTGCGGGGCAAAATGCCAACCTCACCCTAAACCCCTTGGATATGGTGACCACGGTGACTGTGCAAATCGTGACATTGCTAACGGGCGACCAAGAGTATGACAGCCCAAAGACTCATGCCGCGTTTGCGCTTGGGTTTGTCTTATTCTTTGTAACCTTGATCCTGAACATTATCGCATTGCGCGTCGTTCAAAAATATCGAGACAAATATGAGTGACAACGTCGCCCCTTCTCGCACCGCATTGCGGGATATCGTGAACCGTCAAATCAAGCGGCGTCATGCGGCTGAAACCCGTTTTCGCTGGTTTGGGATAACAATGGTAGCAACGGCAATTACCGCCTGCGGCCTGCTACTTCTGTCGGTAATCGGCCAATCCATCCCCGCCTTGACGGAAAACCGTCTGCACATGACGTTGCAAGTCAGCGCCAACAAAGCCGATCCAATGGGTAATCGGAACCCGGCGGAAATTCGCGAGCAAGGCAATTTCTACGGTTTGGTTCAAGACGCTTTAATCCAGCGTTTCCCCACGGCTGAAGCAGATGGGAAGCTGGATGATTTGTTCGATGTTGTAACCTCGCTCGCAGCTGTTCCTATCGGGCGTACGCTGGCGCAGGACCCTAGTCTGATTGGCAAGAACTTAGATGTATCTTTGCCGATCAATGATGATCTCGATTTATCTTTGAAGGGCGCTTATGGCAAAACCCGCGTCAGCCAAGGCGAAGAGCCCTTAACCGAAACCAGAGCCGCAGACGGCACCTATACTTTGTCCGGTGGTCGTGAACCATTTGCGAAGCCTGTCGCCAATCTACGCGAAGATTTGGCCGTCGCAGCCACCGAGCTTGAAACAGCGCTTGGCCTAAAGCGCCAACGTCTGAACATTGCGCAAACCCAAGTTGCAGCTCTAAATGCGCGGGTTGCAGAGCTGAAAGCTTCTGGTGGGCCGGGTCTGGCAGCAGCCGAAGCTTTGGCAGACCAAGCCCAGACACTTGTCGATACTTTAACGGGCGAGACCGAGGTCGATGCAGCAACGATTGCCGCATATCGTGCTGCTGTGAAGGGCGAGGGTGGGGCGATTGTACTCAATGACGACAAGCCCAGCATTCTGGTTGAGGTTCGCGGTGCAACCTACAAGCTGACACGCATCGCACCTACCGCTGCCCAGGGCGTACTGTTGGCACGCAGTTCTAAAGGGGCAGCGGATTACGTTTGGCGGACGGTTCAGATTGCAACCCCCCAAAATGGCCGGGCCGTGAATGATGAGGTCATCGCTTTTGGCCGAAAGTTGCAGAGCGAGGGGGCTATTCGTCCAGCACTTAACACAACGATCTTCACCAATTCGGACTCGAACGAGCCTGAATTATCGGGTATTCTTTCCGCGCTGGTTGGTTCAATCTTCACACTTCTGGTAACTTTCTGCACTGCCGTACCCATTGGGGTTGCGACCGCAGTCTATCTAGAGGAATTCGCGCCCAAAAATGCACTGACAGACTTTATTGAAGTCAATATCAACAACCTAGCCGCCGTGCCCTCCATTGTGTTTGGTCTTTTGGGCTTTGCGGTTTTCTTGACCTTCTTCAACATGCCGCGCTCTGCCCCGATTGTAGGTGGCATTGTGCTGACCTTGATGAGCCTGCCCGTGATCATCATCGCCTCGCGGGCCGCTTTAAAGGCCGTGCCACCGTCTATTCGGGAAGCGGCGCTGGGTGTTGGTGCTTCGAAAATGCAAGCAATCTTCCACCATGTGCTGCCATTGGCCATGCCTGGCATCATGACCGGTTCAATTCTCGCGATGGCCCACGCTTTGGGTGAAACGGCACCATTGCTGATGATCGGCATGGTGGCTTTCATCGCCGATGTGCCGACCAGCTTCACCGACTCCGCGACTGTTCTGCCCGTTGAGCTTTTCATGTGGGCCGGCCGTCCGGAGCGGGCCTGGGAGCCACGCACGGCAATGGCAATTCTTATCCTACTTCTCTTCATGATATTGATGAACGCTGTCGCAATATTCCTGCGACGCAAGTTCGAGCGCAGGTGGTAAACCCATGAATACGTTCTCTCAAAGCAGCTCTGAAGCTCATGGCGAAACCGATGCTGGGCGTGTTCAGCAATCGACAGGCATTTTGCCGGACATCAGCTCAAAAGTACGTGCGCGCGACGTCAATGTCTTTTACGGCACAAAGCAAGCCCTATTTGACGTGTCCTTGGATGTGCCTGATGCCTCGGTGACCGCCTTTATCGGCCCATCTGGCTGCGGCAAATCTACTTTTCTGCGGTGTATCAACCGTATGAATGACACGATCGATTCCTGCAAAGTGACAGGCAGTATTCAAGTTGATGGCCGCGATGTGAATGACCGTGCGATTGACCCAGTTGTGTTACGGGCGTCGGTCGGCATGGTGTTCCAGAAGCCTAATCCATTTCCGAAGACAATTTTCGAGAATGTAGCCTACGGCCCGCGCATCCACGGTATTGCTAATGACAAGCAGGGTCTGGAACGCATTGTGGAGCAAAGCCTTCGCAAAGCGGGACTTTGGGAAGAGGTGAAAGACCGACTGCATCAGCCCGGAACCGGCCTTTCCGGTGGCCAGCAGCAGCGCTTGGTGATTGCCCGAGCCATTGCGGTCAATCCTGAAATAATCCTGATGGACGAGCCATGCTCCGCCTTGGACCCCATCGCGACCGCCAAAATTGAGGAATTGATCGATGAGTTGCGGCAGAATTTCTGCATCATCATCGTCACCCATTCTATGGCACAGGCCGCTCGCGTCAGCCAGCGAACGGCTTTCTTCCATATGGGCAAGCTGGTGGAAGCTGGACCTACTGAAGAGATTTTCACCAACCCGCGCGACAGTCGCACCCAAGATTACATTACTGGCCGATTTGGCTAAGACGTTTGCACCCTAAATGGGGGCTTGAAAGTAAGTTGCAATGACAGAACATACCGTTCGTGCCTTTACCGAAGAATTAGAAGCCCTCGGGGCGGATCTGACCCGTATGGGCGGCTATTCAGAGCAAGCTTTGAGCGATGCAGTCACCGCCATTGCGCGCCGAGATGCGGGCCTTGCGCGCAGCGTAATTGACGGCGACAAGATGATCGACGAGCTTCAACGTGAGATCGAGCGGAAGATCATGCGCTTGTTGGCTTTGCGTCAGCCCTTAGGGCGCGATTTGCGCCAGACCGTAGCAGCCCTGAAGCTTGCTGGTGACTTGGAGCGCATAGGCGATTTGGCCAAAAACATCGCTAAGCGCGCTTTGACCATCCAGGAATTTGACCCGATTGCTTTGACCCGTAGCGTTGAGCGTATGGGCAAGATCGCCGTTACCCAGTTGAAGCAAGTCCTTGACACGTTTGCTTCGCGTGAAGTGGCGGGTGCTGTTTCGGTATGGATGCAGGATGAAGAGCTGGACGAGCATTATAACTCTCTTTTCCGCGAACTTCTAACCTACATGATGGAAGATCCCCGCATGATTGGGCCGGGCGCGCATTTGTTGTTTGTGGCTAAGAATATTGAGCGGATCGGCGATCACTGCACCAATATGGCCGAAGTTATTTATTTCCTTGAAACCGGTGAAGACATCGGCATCGACCGGCCAAAGGCGGTCGATCCAGTCATGCCTCCTCTCCCACCATCGACTAATCAGGAGCCATTGTCATGACCCCGTATGTGCTTGTCGTTGAAGACGAAGACGCCTTAGCCACGCTCCTGCGTTATAATCTGGAAAAAGATGGCTATCATGTCGGCGTTGCTGTCGATGGTGAGGAAGCCCTGATGATGGCATCAGAGCGCTTGCCGGACCTCGTCATTCTTGACTGGATGTTGCCAAAAGTGCCGGGCATTGAAGTTTGCCGGAGGCTGCGTGCCAAGCCAGATGCCCGCAACATCCCCATCATCATGTTGACCGCGCGTGGCGAAGAATCCGACCGGATTCGCGGCCTCGACACGGGTGCGGATGATTATGTCACGAAGCCATTTTCAACGACCGAACTTTTGGCCCGCGTGCACGCCGTCCTTCGCCGAATTCGCCCAGGCCTTGCCGACGACCGTCTGGTGTTTGGCGACATCGTGGTCGACCGTGTATCCTACCGCGTGAAGCGGGGCGAGCGTGATGTCCATTTGGGCCCGACAGAATTCCGCCTACTGGATTATTTCATGCAGCATCCCGGTCGCGTCTTTTCGCGCGAACAATTGCTGGACGCGGTTTGGGGCTCTGACGTTTATGTCGAAGCCCGGACCGTCGACGTCCATGTCGGTCGTTTGCGCAAAGCCTTGAATGAAGGCGACGAAATCGATCCGATTCGTACGGTGCGCTCAGCCGGCTATGCGCTCGACAAGGCCAATTAACCCGGGAATGGCCTAAATCGGGGCTTGCCCGGGCTTGCCCGGAAACCAGTCTGGGTGGGCGAGTTCAAACCGTTCAAAGACAAAGCCAGGTGCAACAACGCAGCTAACCAAGGTCCAAGCGCCGAGGCTTTCAGCCGCTTGCCAAGAGCCCGCGGGGACAATCGCTTGTGGCCGTTGTCCTGCTCTAAGGTCTGGACCTAATCGATGCGCATACGCTTTCTGGCCATCTTCACTAATGCTAAGCGCCAATGGCCCGCCTGCATGCCAAAACCAATGTTCCCCCGCATCGACTCTGTGCCAAGCGGAGACCTCACCCGCTTGAAGTAGAAAATAGATACTGGTGGAAAAACCGCGACCCTCCGGCCCTTCAGGGTCGCGAAACGTCTCAACATAATGGCCACCCTCGGGGTGAGGCTTCATCTCTAGCAGCGCAATGATCTCAGAAGCCGATAAATCGCCTGACAAGGCCCGCTGCATTAGAATTGGTCCTTCATTTGCCGCACGCGCCCAAATGCTTCGTGAGCGGCGGTATCGGCCGCAATCCCGATCGCAGCTCTGACGCTGGGAAGGTCTGCCCGCACAAACGGATTGGTTGCTCGCTCAAGGCCAATGCTGGTTGGTACGGTCGGCAAGTTTTCGGCGCGCAAGCGGGTGATTTCGGCAATTCGGCTTGTCAGTGCAGCATTATCGGTCTCAATCGTTGCACAAAAGCGCGCATTGGCGGCTGTATATTCATGCGCGCAATAAATGGTCGTCGCATCGGGCAACGCCATGAGGCGCGAGAGGCTGGCCCAAGCCTGCTCGGCGCTGCCTTCAAACAGCCGCCCGCAACCCAATGCAAACAACGCATCGCCGACAAATGCCACCTGGTCTGCCGGAAAGTAGAAGGCGATGTGCCCAAGAGTATGCCCACCAACATCTATGACTTCGGCCGAGCTCTCGCCCAAATGGATGGTTTCACCCGGCCGCACGATCTTCGAGAGCGGGCTGATGCGTGCATGAACTTCCTCTGGCCCCATAGAAATGGTGCCGAGAGCCTTCTCGATGGCTTGATTGCCGCCGGCATGATCTGGATGCCAATGGGTGTTCCAGATTTCGTCGATTTGCCAGCCCAGCTTTTGGGCTTCGGCTAGAATGGCTGTCGCGTCTGGGGTATCGATACAGGCCACTTTGCCTGTGGCCGAATCGCGGACAAGAAAGCCATAATTGTCAGACAGACATGGAAACATATGAATGATAAGCATGACTGTCCTTTAAGAGAGAAACTTGGTTTATCCTAGTCCCCATGCGTGTTGATGTTCTCGCCTTGCAAAGTTTTTATGCGGGCCCCTTAGGGCAGACCGCGCAGGCTATGGCTGGCCGCCGCATGGTTGATGCTTGGGGAGATTGTAAGGGTCTTGATGTTTTGGGCTTTGGTTATGCCACGCCCTATCTGACGCCTTGGCTGCCAACCGCGCGGCGGGTCACTGCCCTGATGCCAGCCACACAAGGGGTAGAGCGGTGGCCGTCGGGTGGGCCAAACCTTGCCTGTATTGGTGATGAGGACCGGATGCCTTTCACCGAAGCGATCTTTGATCGAATCTTGTGCGTGCATGCTTTAGAAGAGGCAGAAAATCCGCGCGTATTACTGCGCGAACTTTGGCGATTGCTTGCCCCCGAAGGGCACCTGATGATTGCAGTCGCCAATCGCGGTGGTATTTGGGCCCGCGCTGAATCGACCCCTTTTGGCCAAGGCAGGCCTTATAGCCGCAGCCAGCTGGCAAGCCTCTTAAGCGAGGCCATGTTTCAACCGGTGGCATGGTCGCGCGCGCTCTATGGTCCGCCCTTGACCTGGAAAATGGCAACCGGCGGAGCCGCGGAGACGTGGGAAAGTGTCGGCGAACGGGCTTGGCCAGCGCTGGGCGGGGTCATTTTAGTTGAGGCGGTGAAGCGTCTGTATGCCGACAGTCTTCCCGGCCAAGGTCGCCGCGTGTTGTTAGCCCAGCCCGCGGCCGCACGTTTTTGAGGCAATCGCTGCAAAAGTCGCTTAAAAATTGTGCTAAGATCTTCCGCCCTGCCGTCTGGCATTGAAAGCAGGTCACAAGTGCTGCTGATTGTCTAATCTAGAATGTGATGGAATAATCAGGGTCTGGTTCCTGAGAACGAACCCGATGTTAAGTGAGGGGAACAGAATGAAGCTTGTCACCGCCATTATCAAACCCAGCCGTCTCGATGCGGTGCTTGATGCGGCAACCGAAGCCGGCATTTCGGGCCTGACGGTTACCGAAGTTCGCGGTTACGGTCGTCAAAAGGGCAAGACCGAAGTTTATCGCGGTGCCGAATACGAAGTGAAGCTGCTGCCCAAGGTCAAAATTGAGGCCGTGGTCACCGACGACATGGTCGACAAAGTGGTTGAAGCTTTGGCTGGTGCTGCCAATACCGGCAAGATTGGCGATGGCAAAATCTTTGTCGTCGATGTCGAGATGGCCCTGCGTATTCGCACGGGCGAGAAAGACGCTGCGGCAATCGCTGGCTAAGGCTTGTTTAAAGTTCAAACCAAAAGGGCGGCTCGATGGTGCCGCCCTTTTTTGTTGTTTAAAACTGGGTGCGGTCTGCCCAATTTGGTCGAGAGAGCCGATCTCGGGGGGCATCGCCGTGCACGCTGTCAATCACGCTGGGTCTGGCATACCAAGAAAACAGGACCATGCTGCCGACAAAAGGAACAAGGTTCAAAAGCATCCAAGAACCTGACTTGCCCACATCATGCAGGCGACGTACGCTGGCGGAGAAAATTGGCAGCGCATGAATGGCACCAAAGGTCATCGTCATCGTGCCGATTTTGATCTCTGGCGTGCCATCCGTAAGAGCAGACAATAGGACCGCGCTATCCACTGAAATAGCCACGCAACTCAGCGCCAACACCATCAATAGAAAGTACCAATAAGGGCGCCGGGTCAGACGCCCTGTAAGGTCCAGCATATGGGTCAGGGCATGAAGATAATTAGTTACCATTGTGCGAGAGTAACACCACGGCCTTTGCAAACCCTTGAGCATGCCCGTAAAATTGGAAGGGAGTGTGTTCAGGTGAGGGTCGCGCGCATTTGGGAATCGTGGCTTAGTTTTAACGCTATGGTTGTTTCCCGTTCTTTGAGGTTTGAGAATTCGTGATGAATGCGCTCGCGCAAATGCACCTTTCTCATAATTGGCTGCGAGCGTGGTTTGCCATTCTGACGCTGATCTTGGCTGGGATTGCCATCTATCTTCAGCTTGGTCTGTCGAACCACTTTTTGTCGCGCTATGCGCTCCTCGAACGGCAAGCCACTGCGCCAATTGTGGTTTTGTCAGAGAAGCAGGGGACCGATCGATATGTAAAGATACCTGATGAGGTGATCGCTCAAATCGGTCGAAGTCCCAATGTTGGCAACTTTGAACTGATCCGCCAAAAGCATACCCTTTTGGGTATCGGCACAAAAGGACAAGAATTTGTTGCAAACATCATTGACCCAAAAGAGCCCGCATTATCAGCGCCACTGGTTATGCCGACCGAAGCTAAGCAACTACTCCAAATACCAAATTCAGTTTTACTGACGGACGAAGATGCGCGGTCTAGCGGCCTTGGACTTGGCGACGAATTTGTCCAGCACGGTGTCAAACTTCGTGTTGTCGGGCTCATGGATGGGAACCTCGGACCTCGCGGGAGCTTGGTCTCGCGAGAAACTGTTGAAACCCTGAACAATGCCGCAGATCGGAAACGGGACACGCCAGTCTATTCGATCCTAATTGCCCCAAAGGCAGGCACGTCAGTTAGCCAAGCGATTGCTGGCCTCAATCGTGGGTTAAAGGCCCTCGGCGCGCAGGCCATGAGCCGGGAGCAACTGACCCAAAAGGTAATCGAGGATGCCCTAAAGGATCAGCGCGACATTCGTGCATTTATCTATCTTGCCATCTTCATTGGGGGGATCGCTTTATTGATCATCTCGCAGGCAATTCATGCCATGATAGCGGGCCAGCGCGTTGAGTTTGCCACACTACTTGCCATGGGAGTGCCAAAGTGGCGGGTGGCACTTTTGGTGCTTGAGCAAACGGTTTGGATTGGGCTGATCGCCTCTGCTTTTGCCCTTTCTGGCGGCCTCCTGGGCCAATTGGTGTTGGAGAAGGCGGATGTTTACATTCTTCTTTATCCCTCACAGGTGCCGCTCGTGTCAGGTGCCATCCTCGCGACATCATGCCTTGCCGGCATGATGACATTACCAACCATTTTTGGTCTCAAACCAGTTGAGCTGTTGCGATGACGGAGGCGCCAATCCTGTCCGCAAGTGCGATTTCCAAGTCCTTTGGACGCGGCGCAGCTGCGGTACGGGCACTTGATGGTGTGAGTTTGTCGGTTGAGCGGGGCAGCCTTACGCTTCTCAAAGGTGCCAGTGGGTCGGGAAAGTCCTGTCTCCTTGCTGCTTTATCCGGCCTTCAAAGACCCGAGAGTGGCATCGTGATCGCTGAGGGCACAGATGTGTGGGCGCGGGGCGGGCGTTCTGCAGAACGCTTTCGCCGCCAGCATTGTGGCTATGTGTTTCAATCGCCTGGCCTGTTTCCGTCGCTGACAGCTTGGCAGCAAGTGTTTGTCCCGTTGCGGCTTTTGGGCGTTCCCGTTGCAGACGCTAAGGCAAGGGCATCCCATTATCTCGATCTGGTTGGTCTGATTGACCGCGCCCAATCAAAGCCAAGTCAATTGTCTGGAGGACAAAATCAACGGGTTGCGATCGCGAGGATGCTGGCAAAGCGACCTGCCTTCATCTTCTGTGATGAACCCACATCGGCATTGGATGGCCGTAATGCCGTCATGGTCTCAAAACTGCTGAGCGCTGCAGCCGTAGAGCAAGGCGCAACTATTCTTTGCGCCACCCATGATGATCGTTTGGTGCCTTTTGCCAATCGCGTGATCGAGTTGGAAGAAGGCCGTTTGGTCTCAGACACGGCGGAGCCTAAGCCATGAGAATCTTACGCTTTTTCGGCACCGTTTGGGGCTGGCTTATCCTCGCTTTGATCCCTGCTCTTTGGGCTCTCACGATCCTCAGTGCCCGCGAAAACGAACGGACTGATTTCAACCTGCGTATCTGGAATGGTGTCGAAGCGAGTCAGAAACCCACTCCTTAGGCTTTAGCCTCCACTTGCGTCTCTTGGGCCATGCGTTCGGCTTGGGCGAGGCGGCGTTCTTCGTGTTTGAGCAAGGTCTCTTTCAAATAGCGGCCGGTCCATGAGCCTGCAACCAAGGCCACCTCTTCAGGAGTTCCCTCGGCGACAATCAAGCCACCGCCATCGCCGCCTTCAGGGCCCAGATCAATCAACCAATCGGCTGTTTTGATCACGTCCAAATTATGCTCGATCACCAAGACACTATTGCCCTGATCCACCAGTTCTTGCAGCACTTCCAAAAGTTTACGTGTATCTTCAAAATGCAGACCGGTGGTGGGCTCATCAAGAATATAGAGCGTTCGCCCCGTAGCGCGGCGGGACAATTCCTTGGACAGCTTCACCCGTTGGGCTTCCCCGCCAGACAAGGTGGTCGCTTGCTGGCCGACCTTGACATAGCCTAGTCCGACCCGCACCAAAGTCTCCATCTTGTCGCGAATAGAGGGTACGGCTTGGAAGAAGCCCGCAGCCTCATCCACCGTCATGTCCAAAACTTGCGCGATGGATTTGTTGCGATAAGTGACTTCCAAGGTCTCCCGATTATAGCGCTGGCCGTGGCAGACGTCACAGGTGACATAGACGTCCGGCAAGAAGTGCATTTCGATCTTCTGCACGCCATCGCCTTGGCAGGCTTCACAGCGACCACCCTTGACGTTGAAGCTGAACCGGCCCGGGCCATAGCCGCGCGCCTTTGATTCTGGCAGTGCAGCAAACCAGTCGCGGATTGGACCGAAGGCACCAGTATAGGTCGCAGGATTGGATCGCGGCGTGCGGCCAATCGGGCTCTGGTCAATATCAATCACCTTATCGAGGTGGTGCAGACCTTCCAGTGCCTTATGTGGACCGGGCACTTCATTTGCCCCGTTCAAGCGACGGGCGAGGGCCTTATAGAGCGTCTCGAGAATAAGGGTGGATTTGCCCCCGCCTGAGACGCCGGTCACGCAGGTGAAAATTCCCAGTGGAACATCAACCGAGACATTCTTGAGATTATTGCCGGTTGCCCCTTCGATGCGAAGGAATTTCTTGGGATTGCGACGACGGCGCTTTGGCGGGATCGGGATCGATTTTTCCCCGCGCAGATAGGCCCCGGTCAGGCTACCCTTGGTCGCCTCAATGTCAGCTGGCTTGCCTTGTGCCACAACTTGGCCGCCATGAATGCCGGCCAGCGGCCCCATGTCGAGCACATGGTCTGCTGTCAGAATCGCTTCTTCATCATGCTCAACCACGATGACGCTATTGCCAAGATCACGCAGACCTTTGAGCGAGGTGAGTAGACGTGTGTTGTCGCGCTGATGCAGACCGATGCTGGGTTCATCTAGAACATAGAGCACGCCTGTAAGCCCCGAGCCAATTTGGCTGGCCAGTCGGATGCGCTGGCTTTCGCCCCCTGAAAGGGTCGCCGAACCACGATGCAAAGTGAGATAATCCAACCCGACATCGACCAAGAAGCGCAGGCGCTCCTTGATCTCTTTCAAAACTCGGGTCGCGATTTCTAATTCCTTGGGTGTCAGCCGGCCTTCTAGATCGACAAACCAGTCACGCGCGCCGCGGATCGAACGAGAGGATACCACTGAGACATCTTCGCCCCCGACGCGCACCGCGAGTGCTTCGGGTTTCAGGCGCTTACCGTCACAGGTCGGGCATTTCTGGGCCGATTGATAGCGGCCCAACTCCTCTCGCGACCAAGCCGAGTCAGTTTCGCGCCAGCGCCTTTCTAGATTGGGGATCACGCCTTCAAACGTCTTGGTGGTTTCATACCGCCGGGCACCATCATCATAGACGAACTTCACTTTCTCCGTGCCCGATCCATAGAGCACAAGTTTTTGAAAGCTCTCGGGAAGTTTCGTCCAAGGTGTTGTCAGTGCTACTTCGGCATGACGGGCCAAAGCTTGTAAGGTTTGGGTATAGAGCGGTGATGCCCCCTTGGCCCAAGGTGCAATAACGCCGTCATTCAGGGTCTTGCTGGAATCGGGTACCACCAACTCTTGGTCAAATTTAAGCTGCACGCCCAGACCGTCGCACGTTGGGCATGCACCAAAGGGATTGTTGAAGGAAAATAGGCGTGGCTCAATCTCTGGGATCGTAAAGCCTGAGACTGGACAAGCAAATTTCGCCGAAAACAGCATCCGTCGTGCGATGCCTTTATCATCCTTCTCATCGGCGAATTCAGCCAAAGCGATGCCATCCGCCAAACGTAAGCAGGTCTCAAAACCCTCTGCCAGACGTTGTTCGATGCCTGAACGAACCGCAATGCGATCGACCACCACATCAATGTCATGCTTCAATTTCTTGTCGAGGTCAGGGGCATTCTCAAGCTCATAATACTCGCCATTGATCTTAGCGCGCACAAAGCCTTGCTTGATCCAGCTTTTAAATTCTGTCTTAAACTCACCCTTCCGGCCGCGCACAACGGGTGCCAAAAGGAAGAGACGCGTGCCTTCCGGCAGGACAGTAATTTTGTCTACCATCTGGCTGACCGTCTGGCTCTCAATCGGCAGGCCAGTCGCAGGCGAATAGGGCACGCCAATGCGGGCCCACAGAAGGCGCATGTAGTCGTAAATCTCGGTCACCGTGCCGACAGTTGACCGCGGGTTTTTCGAGGTCGTCTTCTGCTCAATCGAGATGGCGGGCGAGAGGCCTTCAATCGAGTCCATATCGGGTTTTTGCATCAGCTCTAGGAATTGTCGCGCATAGGCGGAAAGGCTTTCGACATAACGTCGTTGGCCTTCGGCATAGATCGTATCAAAGGCGAGCGAGCTTTTGCCCGATCCAGATAGGCCTGTGATCACCACTAACTCACCGCGAGGGATTTCAACCGTGACATTCTTCAAATTGTGTTCGCGCGCGCCGCGCACACGGATTACTGGCGATTCAGACATGTGTGACCTTGATTATGCTAACCTTAGAGCTGAAGCCCCAAGGCCAAAACAATGTTGCCCTGATTAGCGCGTGCGAACCAGCTTGACGAATAGAACATTATGTGAACATCTTGCGCTTGTCCACGGCATGCACAGTTTTACATGCTTATCCACAAGGCGAGGCGGTTTGTGTGTCGCCCCTCTCTTCTGGTTTGGACATGAGACCTGTAGCGTCAGTTTCAAATGGATACGATGCCGAGGTGCGACAGGATGAGTCGCCAGCGGTAAAAAAGACGGAGTAAGGGCAATGGCTGGCAGCGTGAACAAAGTGATCTTGGTCGGAAACTTAGGACGCGATCCTGAGATCAAGTCCTTTCCATCAGGCGATCGCATCGCGGAGTTTTCTGTCGCGACCAGTGAGCGCTGGAACGACAAAGCAACTGGCGAGAAAAAAGAAAAGACCGAATGGCACCGCGTTGTTGTGCGTAACGACAATCTGGTGAAGGTCGTCGAAAATTACGTCAAAAAGGGCAGCAAGGTCTATATTGAAGGCCAACTGCAGACCCGTGAGTGGACTGATCAAGCTGGTCAGAAGCGTTATTCCACGGAAGTGGTTATTGGCCGGTTCAAAGGTGAAATCACCATCCTTGATGGCCGTTCTGGTGGTGGCGACATGGTCGAAGATCGTTCAGAAGGCGGATTTGGCGGCGGTCGTTCGATGGGCGCTAGCGGCGGCGGCTTTGGCGGCGGATCCTCTGCACCCAGGGCTGTTCAAGGCGAAAAACGCTCATTTGCGGCGGACCTTGAGGACGATATCCCGTTCTGATCTGACTACGTTTAGGCTGAGTTTTTGGCCTTGCCAGAGGCGACCTGTTCGCTGGTCTCACACGCCTCAAGTGTCGCATCAATGCCCTTGAGTAGGGATTCGGGTGTGACCGGCTTGGCGATATGGAAGTCACAGCCAGCCCAAAAAGACTGGGTGATATGTTCCTTCATCGCATTGGCGCTGACCATGGCTATGGGCGTGCGCCGCAAGCCGTCGCTGCGTTCAATCTCGCGGATTCGCTTTGTCGCTGATAGGCCATCCATAATCGGCATTTGCATGTCCATCAGCACAAGATCAAAATGAGCATTCTGCCACATCTCAACGGCCTCTGCGCCGTTCTGGGCGATCGTCAAGGCGATGCCATGGGGCTCAAGGATCATCGCGATCACACGCTGATTAACAAGATGATCTTCAGCCAACAGGATCGAACGACTGGCTGCGTGCGGCAATAGGTCTGTTAAGGTCTCGCTCGGCGCAGCGTTTATGCCGGTCTGAGCAGCTTCAAGCTTCACCCGTGGCAAAGGCAGAATGACGGAGAATAGGCTCCCAATCCCAGCCTCAGAGGTGACCAAGAATTGCCCGCCCATCATGTCGGTTAAGGTGCGGCAGATCGATAAGCCTAAGCCCGAGCCGCCGAAGTTCTTAGTAATGGATGCATCGGCTTGCACGAAACGCCCGAACAGCCGTTTCTTTGTCTGCTCGTCGAAGCCGATTCCGGTGTCTTTGACACTGATCATGACTTCGCACGATCCATCTGCCTTATCGGTGGCCGTGATATTGATATCGATTTGACCTGTTTGTGTGAATTTCACGGCATTCGAGGCCAAGTTGGATACGATTTGCTTGACACGTACGCCATCGCCTTCAAACAGACCTTCGGTGCCGGGGCCAAATTTGACATGGAATCCAAGGCCTTTTTCCTCAGCCCGTATACCCATGACTTGTGCCGTTGCCTCAATGGATTTGCGAAGATCAAAAGGTTCGGGCTGCAAAGTAAACTTGCCCGCTTCGATTTTCGAGACGTCGAGGATGTCTGACAAAAGAAGTTCCAGCGTCTCTCCAGACGACTGAATGAGGTCGACCATTTCGCGCTGGTTGTGCGTCAAATCAGTGCGGGACAATGCCCCAACCACACCGATGACCCCATTTAAAGGGGTGCGGATTTCATGGCTCATATTGGCCAGGAAGCTACTCTTCGCGCGATTGGCGGCTTCGGCCTGCTCTCGCGCGGCCAGCAATTCAGCTTCGGTCGCTAAGCGTTCGGTCACATCGCGTGCCGTGGCGTAGATGAAGTCGCCAACAATTTTAGAGCGCCACTCAACGCTGCGGACTTCGCCGTTTGAATGGATGTAGCGGGCTACAAAATTATCCAACTCGCCGGTGTCTAAAAGCTTCTGCATGGCCTTTGCTGTGTGCTCTTCATCATCGGGATGGATGAAGTCAGTCGTCGACCGACCAATCAAGTCTTGCTGAGATCGACCAATGATTTTCTCTGCAGCCTTGCTGAGTCTGACGGCATTTCCGTCATGGTCGAAAATAGCGAGCAGTTCAGACGATACGTCAAAGAAGGTAGATGAGTGGCTGAGAGCCTCTTTGAGCTCGGTCTCAGTGCGTTTGCGCTCGGTGATATCGTAAAGCATATTCACAAAGCGTGGCTTATTCGTCTGGGTTGCGGGCAGAGGCACAACGGTCGCATCGACCCAAAACAACGATCCATCCTTAGCCCGGTTGCAGACTTCGCCATGCCAGGAGTGGCCAGCGTTGATCGTGTCTCGCATCTTTTGGAAATAGGATGGATCATGCATGTCCGATTGAACGGACTTATAACTTTGCCCGATTAGTTCTTCGCGTGAATAACCGCTAATTTCGCAATAGCGATCATTAACGAATTCAATATGGCCAAATTGGTCCGCGACGGTGATGATCGAGTGCTCATCCAGCGCAGATTGATAGGCATTGAGATTGGCCAAGGCATCATCGGCGCGACGCTGGGCTTCAACCAGTTCGGTCACCTCGGTTTCAATTGCTTGGAAACCTTCCAACTGCCCTTGCTCGTCCAATAGGGGTTGGATATCTAAATTGATCCAGTACATCCGGCCTTCTTTTGTCCGGTTCAAGAGGGTGGCGCTGGCGGCCTGTCCCCGATCAATGGCTTCGATCAATTTCGCCACTTCCAGCGTATCCGTTTCCGGACAGAAGGTCAGTTGGCTTGGCCTTTTGCCAATTACCTCTTCGCGGCTATAGCCTGTAAGTTCAAGATAGGCGTCGTTGACCCAAATGATTTCTCGATTTTTATTGGTGCGTACGACAGGGTTGCGGGCTAACTCGGCAAAGCGCGCAAACTCCCGATAGCGAATTCTATCTCTTTGAGTTCTTTGTCGGTCTTTTCGCCAAAGCTCGAAAATTAAAATGAAGGCAATACCTACCAGAATGATGGTGCTGAGAAGCCCAGTCTGGATACTTTCTTTCGCGGCTTTAATATCTGACGAGCCTGCTTCAAGCGCTTTCTTGATTTCTTGGGTATAGGTGGCTTTCAGATTGGCATAATCTTGCGAGGACAGAATGGCGAAGGCGTTTTCCTTTTTGCCGTCATCTACCATGGCAAAGGATAGGCGTTCAAAATCAATGAGTTTTGTGTTTGCCAGTACGACTGCGTCTAGGTTTTCCTGTACCCCTGCTGGACCGATGGACATGACCTTGACAATGGTTGCTTGAAGAAGTGGCGCATTTTCTTCGTAACGCTTTACCCATTTTGGGTCGGCTGTCGTGGCATACATGAGCGCGGACATGGTTAAGACTTCGTCGATCCGATTGATCTCGCCAGTAGCTTCGGTGAACAAAATCTGTCGTATATTGATGTCGCGATAGGAGGCAAACTGCCACGCCGAAGCCACTGCTAGCAGCAAAATAGCAAACGTCACTGTCAGTAGCCTGGGGATCGATTTCATGCGGCTATCCTAAAGACTGGCATGATTGATATACCGCTTGGTGTTTCCGTTGAGTTAAATTGTTATTTTGGAGCGATTTTTTGCGATTTGCGGTGTCGACACCCAGAGCGCACCTATAGCTTACGTCATTGTCGGACATGTTTGCGGGAGGCCCCCAGATTTCCGACTCGACTCATCGGCGTCTTCGTGATTAGAACAAAGCAAGAACACAAAGAGCAGGAAGGTGTGTGATTTTAAGCCATGAGACCGGATTTGACCGCGTTGCGTACCCAGATACGGGCCATTGAAACAGAGGGCCGCCCGGCTTTGAGCTGTTTGCCAACAGGCGCAGACATGTTGGACGCGGCCTTGGGCGGCGGGTTGGCTTTGGGCGGTGTAACCGAAGTGGTTCCTGCTGCTTTCATGGATGAGCCAGCCAGTCTGCACTTTGCTTTCGCCTGTATGGCCAAGGCGCTGCAACAGCGCTCGGGCGATCTGGTGGTGATTGAAGACGCCAGTCGCGGGCAGGGGTGGGGGGCCGCTTGGGGGCAGCTTTATGGCCCGGGTTTGCAGAAGCTTGGCGTGTGTCCGTCCCGTATTTTGTTGGTGCGCGCGCCGGATGTGAAGGGCTTTCACGCCTGTCTGGAGGATGCGGCACGAACCTTTGGATTGGCAGGTGTTTTGGCTGTGTCTGGTCCAAAGGCCGGATTCAGCCTTGCTGGGGCGCGGCGGGTCCAATTGGCGGCAGAGCAGGCCCATAGCTTGGTTTTGGCTGTCCAAGGGTTGCGCACCTCTGCTTTTGCGCCAGCACGTGCGCGACTGGTGCTGGCCAGTCGCCCATGCCGATCTGTGGCGCTGGGCACGGCGCTGCCGGGGCTTGGGCCCCCAGCGTGGAGACTTCACCTTGAGCGTGCCCGCAATGGCGCGCGTCCACAATCCTTTGATTTGGAGTATGATGATGCGACGCATTGCCTGTATCAGCCTGCCACGTTGGCCAACCGACCGCCTCAGCCGCAACGCCTCTCTGCTTAAGGGCGATGGGGCACGTTTTTCGCGCGCTAAGCCGTGCGCCACGGTTGCGCGTAGTGCTGGGGGAATTCGCCTCATTGCCCTCAATCGTGCCGCCCAAGAAGCGGGTTTATCTTCTGGCATGATGCTGGCGGGGGCTAAGGCCTTGGTGACAGATATTTGTGTTGCTGACAGTGATCCCGTGGGGGAGGGCGATGATCTGATCGCTTTGGCGCGTTGGGCCATGCGGTGGAGCCCGTATTGCGCCCCAGTCAAAGGCCTTGAAAACACCCATGCGCTCTTCCTCGATATCACCGGTTGTGCCCATTTATTTGGGGGAGAGGCCGCTATGCTGGCTGATATGGTCATTAAAATGCGGGCTCTGGGTCTGACAGCGCGTGCAGCTTGTGCCGCCACACCCGGCGCGGCCTTTGCTTTGGCGCGCTTTGCGCCAGATGCGCGCCATGGCTTAAGTGCCCCCGATGGCGCGGCTTTGCGTGCCTTGGTGGGGGCTTTGCCGGTTGAGGCTTTGCGTCTGCCAAACGGCACGACCACAGGCTTGCGCGCTTTGGGCTTGAAAACCATTGGCCAAGTCGCCACCCAATCGTCGGCGGCTTTGGCCCGGCGGTTCGGAATTGATCTGGTGCGTGCCTTGGACCGGGCTCGTGGGCTTGAGGAAGAAGCTATCGATCCCGTCGCAGAGATTATACCGCGGCGTATCCGCCTGCGCTTGGCCGAACCATTGATGACCCGCCAAAGCTTGGAGGTGGCAGGGGCGAAGGCTGCAGGAGAAATGTGCACGCTTTTGGACTCCTATAATGAAGGCGCACGCCGCTTGGTTCTCAATCTCTATCGCGTGGATGGGGTTGTCTTACAGCTTGTCGGCGGGTCCGGGCGTGCCCATCGTGATGCGGTTTTGTGGACGAAGGTCTTGTGTGAACGGATTGAGGCAGAGGCTAATGGAGCCGGGCTTGATCTGGGCTTTGGGGTTGATCTGGTTGAAATTTGTGCGCCTGTGGTGGAGGTGCTGGAAGGCCAAGTCATGGACTTGGACCCAGTGGCTGCTGCGGCCTTGGCCAGCGCCGATGCCCTACATCGCCTGGCCGACCGCCTATCCGCCCGTTTAGGCGCTGGACGGGTGACGCGGATGGAGGCGGTGGCCCATTGGGTGCCCGAACAGGCCGTTCGCCCTGTGGCTGTTGCCGATAGACGACCACAGGTCAGCCGCTTCCCCGAAGCTTTGGCGGCGCGCCGCCCCGCTTTGCTGTTGGAGCGTGCCGAACCGATTGATGCCATTGCCGAGGTGCCAGATGGCCCCCCCCGCCTGTTTCGCTGGCGCGCTTTAGCTTTCAAAGTCGCGTGCGCCGAGGGGCCTGAGCGTATTGCCTGTGGCGAGGCTCATGACCGTGACTATTATCGCATTGAGACGATTGAGGGGCGTCGCTTTTGGCTCTACCGTCAAGGCCTGCCCGGCAAAGTCGATCATCCCAAATGGTATGTGCATGGGAGTGCGGCATGAAGCCCCTTCGTTTAGTGTCGATCCAATTCAGGTACGGCCATGCGCATCTTTGAGCCCTTGGCCACCACGAGTTTCTCGTTCCTGAAAGGGGCGAGCCAACCCGATGAAATGGTATGGGCGGCCCATGGCCTTGGTCTGCAAGGCTTAGGCGTGGCTGATATCAATACAGTCGCTGGTGTGGTGCGTGCCCATGTAGCGGCCAAAGAAGCAGGCCTTAGACTAATTGTTGGATCCCGCTTGGTTGAGCCTGATGGGTTCGAGACCGTCCTTTATCCCAAAGACCGGGTGGCTTGGGGCCGGCTAACCCGCTGTTTGACGCGCGGCAACCGCCGCTCGCGCAAGGGCACTTGCACCCTAGAGAAAGCCGACGTGCTAGAAGCTATGGAGGGCGCCTGTGCTATCCTTGTGCCGCCACCCATCCTCACCCAAGCTTGGCTAGATAAAGCCAAAGGCCACTTAGCTGACGCACCCTTGACCGCTGATCTTTATGTCGCGGCAACCCGGCCTTTTGATGGCACAGACTTTCAACGATTAGCCCAATTGGTGGGGCTGGTTAAAGGTACACGCGGGCGTTTGATTGCCACCATGGATGCGCTGTTCCATAATCCAGAACGGCGGCTTCTGGCCGATGTTCTGGCCTGTATTCGGACCAAAACCACATTGGAGGCAGCGGGTTATCTGCGCCTACAAAATAGCGAAAGATGCTTGAAAAATCCTGATGAAATCATCCGTCTCTTCAAAGGGTTTGAAGATTGTCTTCAGGTACAAAAGAAACTCTTTGACGCGATCACTTTCTCCCTTGATCAACTGGCTTATGAATATCCTGATGAAGTTGTAGCACAGGGGGAAACCCCGATGGATAGTTTAATGCGTTTGGGTGAGTTGGGCGCGCAAGGTCGCTATCCTGATGGGGTGCCAGAGCGGGTGCGGGCGGCCTTGGATCATGAATATGCGCTTATCGATCAGCTCCAATATGCGCCCTATTTTCTGACCGTTTATGACATTGTCGCCTTTGCGCGCAGCCGGGGGATTGTGTGCCAAGGCCGGGGCTCAGCGGCCAATTCTGTGGTGTGTTATTGCCTTGGCATCACCGCCGTTGACCCCATCCGTGTGGATCTTTTGTTTGAGCGCTTCATCTCAGCAGAGCGGCGCGAACCGCCTGATATTGATGTCGACTTTGAGCACGAGCGCCGCGAAGAGGTGATCCAATACATCTATGACAAATTTGGCCGCCACCGGGCTGGCATTGCAGGGGTTGTGATTTCCTATCGCGGCCGCTCTTCCTTGCGGGAAGTTGGCAAGGTGATGGGCCTGAGCGGGGATACCCAAGAAGCCTTGGCCAAGTCTGTCTGGGGCTGGGGCCGGGGTGGGGTTGATCCCGCCCTCATTCACAAGATGACGGGTCTGGACATTACGAGCCCGGTGATTGCGCAGACCATGATGCTGGCCCGCACGCTGCACGGATTTCCCCGCCATTTGTCCCAGCATGTCGGCGGCTTTGTCATTACGCGCGGACCACTCGATGAAGTGGTGCCCATCGGTAATGCGGCCATGCCAGACCGTACCTTTGTCGAGTGGGACAAGGATGATTTGGATGCTCTGGGGATTTTGAAGATTGATGTGCTGGCCTTGGGCATGTTGACCTGTGTCGCGCGCGCCTTTGAGTTTTTAGAGCATGATTATGGCGTCCGGCTTGGCCTTGCCGATATTCCCGCCGAAGACCCTGCTGTTTATGATATGATTTGTGCGGCAGACACGGTTGGCGTGTTTCAGATTGAAAGCCGGGCGCAGATGTCGATGCTGCCCCGGCTGCGCCCGCGTACCTTTTATGATTTGGTGATTGAAGTCGCCATTGTGCGCCCAGGACCTATTCAGGGCGATATGGTCCATCCCTATTTGCGCCGTCGTCAGGGCCAAGAGAAGGTCACCTTTCCTTCTAAGGCGCTGGAAGATGTGCTTGGCAAGACCCTTGGTGTGCCCTTGTTTAAAGAACAAGCCATGCGCATCGCCATTGTCGCTGCTGGCTTTACGCCCTCTGAAGCCGACCGTTTGCGCCGTGCTATGGCCACCTTTCGCAAAGTTGGCATCATCCATGAATTTGGCAAACGCTTGGTCGATGGCATGGTGGCCAATGGCTATGAGCAAGACTTTGCCGAGCGCTGTTTCCGCCAGATTGAGGGCTTTGGTGAATATGGCTTCCCTGAAAGCCATGCGGCCAGTTTCGCTTTGATTGTTTATGTGTCGGCTTGGTTGAAGAAGCATTGGCCAGAGGTTTTTCTTGTCGCCATTCTCAATGCCCAACCGATGGGCTTTTATGCTTCTGCCCAATTGGTGCGCGATGCCAAAGAGCATGGCGTAGAGGTCTTGCCGCCAGATGTCGGCTTTTCGGATTGGGACAATGTACTCGAAGCGCGTGTCGGGCAGACCCGTAAAGCCGTGCGTTTGGGTTTGCGGGAGATTAAGGGTTTTAAAGAGGCAGATGCGGCGCGCTTGGTGGCGGCGCGGGCCGGGGGTGGGGCTTATCGGGATGCTGAAGACCTGAAACGGCGTGCTCGCCTCAATGGCCGGGCGATGGATTTGCTTTCTGATGGTGATGCGATGAGGAGCTTGCAGTTGGATCGTCGCCAAGCGCTTTGGCGCGCCAAAGGCCTGGCAGAGCATGCCTTGCCCTTGTTTGAGAATGCCAGCGAATATGGCCCAGAAGTCGACCCGGCCTTGCCAGAAATGCCGCTGAGCGAGCAGGTCGTTCACGATTACGCCCGTCTGCGCCTTAGCCTAAAGGCCCATCCGGTGTCGTTTTTCCGAGCTGAATTGGCAGAAAAGCGCTTTGTGACCTCGCAAGGTCTCAAGACCGCCCCTAATGGGGCGCGGGTCGATATTGCAGGCCTTGTCTTGGTTCGTCAAAAGCCCGGCACGGCCAAGGGTGTCCTGTTTGTGACCCTCGAAGACGAGGAAGGTTCCGCCAATATCATTGTTTGGCCCAAGATTTTTGAGCGGTTTCGTCGCGAGACATTGGCCGCAAAATTCATGGGCATTCGGGGAAGGCTCCAGCGAGAGTATGGCGTCATTCATGTGATTGCTGATCGGGTCACGAATTTAAACCACCGGCTGGCTGAATTATCTGACGGCAGCACTAGCTTCACCCAGGCCTTGGCACGCGCAGATGAGCATCAAAGCCCGCGTGAAGATCCCAAACTAACCCAAGCCAACAATCGTGCTTTAGCTCAACAGCGGAGCACACGCGCTTTCGCCAATAGCCGCGATTTTCACTAGAGCGGTCCCATGTCACGGAGGAAACACACACCGCCCCTCTATCGCCATCATCAAACACTATCTAAAATTGATAAGCATTACAAGTGTACCAGAAGAGTGCGACACAAACGGAGACGGCGATGACTCAGATTCAAAGCCTAACTGCCGCGGTTTTACTAGAGTTGCGTGCCGCAAGGCGTGAAGGCGACCTCCACCACATCCTAACCACCTATGCCAAAGCCTGTGGCTTTGGCTGGTATCAACTGGCCCCCGGTCCGCATAACCCTATGTTGGATCCCACCAGTCTGTTAAATTTTGGCAATTTTGATCCCGCTTGGCGACGCCAATATGCCACGGAGCCCAGCTGCCGGACCGATCCGGCCCGCAATCTGGCTATTCAACGCGCAGGCTCTGTCCAGTGGCAGCGCGCCTTTGCAACTGCCCGAAGCCCTGAATGTCGCGACTTTGTACACGCCAGTCGGCTGCAAGGGTTTAAAGACGGAATCACCACGCCTGTGCATGGCCCGCAAGGCTGTGTGGCCATTATGATGTTTGCCGCGCCACGGCTGCTTCACCTAGACCCGGATGATGAGGAGGCGCTGAGCCATATTGCTATGGCATTCTACCAACGCGTCCGCCGCCTCACGGCAGCGGCCCTGTTTCAACCCGCTGACTCTGCGCACCTCACCGGTCGTGAAGTTGAATGTTTGCATTGGGTTTTGGAAGGAAAAACCAATTGGGAGATCGGGGTGGTGACGGGGGTGACTGCGCGGACCGTGCAGTTTCATTTGAGCAATGCGTCGCGCAAATTGGGCGTAGTCAATCGGGTCCAAGCAGCTGTTCGGGCCTTGTTACGGGGTGATTTGTCTGTCCATCAGTTGAGCCAACCACGCCCTGAGTTCAAATTGGAAGACCCCTTTGCGCGCCGACTTCCCAAGCCAAGCCCGCATTCACATCAAAGTAAGACTTCACAGGCATCTTCCAGCCAATCTGCAATCTCGTCGTTTCGTGCATGAGAGGTTTCTGCTTTGACACACTTTTTGGCCCTTATGATGGTTGCTCTATCGGCTACGTCGCCCCTTTCACCAGATTCACAAACTGGCGCAGCGACCGCTTCGCAAACAGGCCCGATTGTGCCGGGGCTGAAGAATGCGATTTCGACCCCGGATGGGGCCGTGCCGCTTGATTGGTCTGGGCCTGCAGCGAAACAACCAGGTCCTGACGCGAATGTGGAAGCATTTGATCCGACGGCTAGTTTGTTCGGACCCTCAAATCTGTGTGTAGTAACTCCAGGGCAGCCCATACCAAGTTGCGCGTCGGTACCGGACCAAGGTCTAAAGATCACCTCTGATATCTTCAGCGGAGACGTGAACCCGGATTCGACCTGCCAAACGCAGGAAGATGTGCGCATCGGCGCTGATGGTAAACCGCAACGCGTGTTTGCTACCGTGTGCGGAGATGAAGCGGATTCTTGGACTTACCGGCAACGCGCGACGCCAGCCAGTAGGGCCAACCCAACCAAGTCCACCAATCGGGTTATTGGCCCGAATGACTTGGTCCCGCAAAAGGCGCCCTGATTGTAACGCTATCCTGATGAGGGCGGGCAGGTGTCTCACCGCATCTGCCCGCTTGCAACCTGCGCGCAGACAGGTTTCAACAGGGTGTGTCCGATCCACTATTCTCCTCTCGTCCTCTACCATTTGAGCAAGGACCGCCGCGCTTTGATGTCGGCTTGGTGCCGATTGAGCTGCAGCATTGGTTGATGCCTGATGATCAGGCGAGTTGGGTAGGGCCAAAGAACGAGTTGATGGATGCGGAGTCTGACGCCGTCTTTGCCAGTATCACCGGCTCTATGCCCGGCCAGATCGAAGCGGCAGAGATTGTTTCAAACGCCTGTGGCTTGCGCTTTGATCCTGGTGAACCTCCGTTATTTGCTGCGAGCCGTTTGGTTTCAGACGACCTCGTCCTGATGGAAATGCGCGAGGGCGCTTGGACGAACACAGCGCTTTGTTTGTGTAGTCCAACCTTTTTCTCGGCCCATGATGCAATCGGTAAAAGCCTGTTTGGCCTGCATCGACCTGTACCCGGCGGCGATCCGGGCCTTGGCGGACGCATTTCACGTGTATTTTCTCTGTTGCGCGATGAGCTTGTTTTAGAGCGACACAATTGGACCGTGCAATGGAGTGATGCGCGCTATACACCCGATGGCACGCCATTACGCCAAGCTGCACGGGTAGCGGGCCTTGTTGAGGCAAAGGATGCACTTCATGTGCGGGTCGAACGCCAGACCATTCGCAGGCTACCTGAAACGGGCGCAGTCCTATTCACCATTCGTATTCGGCTCTACAAATTGGCAGACCTCCTTGAAGAACGGGAGCTTGCAACTGCTTTCCAGCAGGCCTGGCAGGAAGCGTCGCCTGATGTGCGGGCCTACAAGAAATGGGAAAGTCTGGAGCGCCACGTTGCGGCCTTACTTCAAAACTATGCAGGAAATCCTTGACCCTTCTGCGTGTTGCGCGTTGCGTCGCAGCGTTGGTTCGCTATTGTGGTCAATCATAGGCGCTTGCCGCGAGTCCTGACTAAATAGGAGCGACAGCAAGTCCGCTCTAGAACCGAGGGTCACTTGAAAGCTTCCAAAACAACCTTCTTCCTGTTTGCCGGTGTGGCGGCTTCCTTGGGGAGCCTCGCTTTGGCGCAAACAGCAGGGCAGAAGCAGAACAAATCCAAGCGTACCCAGCGTCCTCCTGTGGTTCAAGACGTAACGCCCCCGACACCAACACCTCCGCCAGCGCCAGTTGAAGCGGTTGCGGCCCCAAGCGTCGAGGTCTTGGCACCGGCCCCAGTCCCAACACCAGAACCTGCCCCGCCGCCCCCGCCCATAACAGATGAAGCGGCACGCGCGTCTCTCAAGGCGGGTACAGCAGCAAGTGCGACCGGCGATCTGCGCCAGGCCGAACTTGCTTATCGCGCCGCCCTAACACTTGCACCACCGGGTGAACCAGGCGACACTGTTGCTTGGGAAGCATCCAAGCGGTTGGGCTTTTTAGCCTTTGAGAAGCGCGATCCGCGCTCGGCTGAGACCTTTTTTGGTGCAGAGGCCGTGCTGGCCCGCCGCCTGTATTTCTCGGGCAAAATTTCGCCGCGCGCATTTGCCGATTCCGTCCAACGTTTTGCCAGCGCAACAGGCTCTATGGGTCGGTCGGGCGAGAGCGCGGCTTTGTCTTTTTACGCGCAAGAGATCAAATCGCGTGCCCAAGCAGAGGTTTCCTCCCAACTACTCAATCGCGACACCAATGACCCCGCTGACAGCGTCGGCAATGTCCGCGTTGCCGCCAGCGGTCTTTGCGTTGTCGGGCGTGACCCGATCCTGAAAGATCGCGTCTCATGTGAAGATGAAGAAGGCGCGCGCGGTGAGGC
>JBEIEG010000003.1:0-36914 GCA_040383035.1 Hyphomonadaceae bacterium
AGGCCTCGTTGGTGGCGTGCTTATAAAGATAACTTAGTAGGGGCCAGCTCTCTTCCTGGGTCCAGCCTTCAAAATGCAACGTGAAGGCTGGGTTCACATAAAGTGCTTTACGGCCACTCAAAGGATGGGTGATTACAACGGGATGGATCGCATCTTGGATAGCGGCCTGAGCATTGCCGATCCGCTCACCTTTCTCGTCGCGATAAGCCCCCTGTGCCCCGAATACATGGCGACTGGAGTGTACCGCGCGCAGCCGCGACAGTGTGTCTTTCAAACCGTCTGACAGGCCATCATAGGCCGCATACATCGAGGCGAATAATGTGTCCCCACCTGTCTGCGGCAGGTTACGGGCGACCAGAACAGAGCCCAAGGCAGGCTCTTGATCATACGAATGATCGGTGTGCCACGCTCCGCCAATATTGGTGGTCTGGTCCTTTTCTTTGCGGACTTCTGCGATTTCTGGGTGGGTTTCCGTCGCTTTGAAAAAGCGATTGATGTTAATGGGCCCAAAGCGACGAGCAAACGCAATATGGTCTTCCGGCTTTAGGCTTTGGTCACGGAAGAACAAGACGCCATGGTCCGCAAAAGCTTGCTTTAAATGTGCTTCTTCGCCGCTGGTCATGCGGCGAAGATCAATCTCTGTGACCTCAGCGCCAACGCCATTCAAGGCTTCTATCTGCATCCTCACCACCTAAGTCTCTTCATGCTTAGCAGATAGTGTGATGGGCCAATTCGTAGGGGTCAAGATGGGAAGCTTTGATTCAGTGGACCTCTGAGCATTGGCCACTTGGTATCGATCAGGCTTAGATACCCCACCTAATTGGTAGTGGTCGGATATAGACTATCTTTTGCCAAACTGATCGCTCAAGCACCTAGTTAAACTGCCGCTCTGGTTCCGCCAACGTGCAGCTAGCTTGAAGCCAGCGCAAGTTGATGCCTACTCGATTGGCTCCGTCATCCGCCCAAGAATAAGAGACGGCACGCGGGTTGCCCTTCTCGTGAACGTAAAGTGTCAAGGAGGGTCTGTTGGTGCCGTATGGCCATTCCGCCAAGCGCAAGCGCAGATAGAACTCGCGCGCGGGCGATTCATCCGTCGTTAGGGCGAGTTCTCCGCCCTGATCATGGATCCAGCCACGCTCAAACGTCCAGCCTTCCTGACCTGCACCCGAGTCACCGTGCTTGGCCCCGCGCAAGACAGAGGTCCAGCACGTAAATGGGCGCGCCTTATTCAGTTTATGCGGCACATTCGCTCTATTGCCATAGACATAAGCCCCTGCTTCATCGACGGCTTGGTCGAGGATGGTTAGGCTACGATTACTCAAGACGAGATTGTCCGTGATCACCAACGTCTTGCCGCTACGCTGCGATTTTACGCGGCAAGCCTCGGGTTTCATCGTACCGATGAATTGTTGCTCTTGACGACGCCAATAGACCTCACAACCCGGATAGAGCGTCATATTGTCAGGGCTGAGGCCTGCGAGTTTAGTTGGGTCTTGATAGGCCCCTTTGATCGCTAGTGCTTGCTCAGGAGATGGGGCAAAGATCTCTAGCTTGATCGCCTTTTCGGCCGCATCAATCGAGAAGCGATACAAGCGCTGGCGATAGATCTTATTGGGATCATTGTCAGAATATTGCTCGACATAGAACATGTTTGGGCCAAAGGCCGGTAAAGTCACGGGGGAAAAGATCGAATGAATGCGTCCGTTGCGTTCGACCTCAGGTGTCTTAAGCTCCCCGTCAAAATAGACTTGCAAATCATTATCATAGCGACCGGGGAAATAATCGAGCAGGACGCGCAAATCCTTTGCCAAGACGTCTTGTGCGGTCGGCGCACGCTCTTGCGCCATCGCAAGCGGTGCCACACCGAGCACGACACCAAACCAAGCTAGGCTGCTGAAACGGGAAAAGGCTTTCGCAATCATTTATGCCTCCTAAAGGATGCAAAGTCACAAGCGGTCAAAGTCATTCCACAAAAAAGCCCGACGCGAGGTGCGCCGGGCTCAAATGCTAAACGATCAGGGCATGAATTAGTAGTTGACCTTGAGTTCCAAACCAACGCTGCGACCGCGGCGTGGCATGAAGAAGAAGGCGCGAGGGCTGCCAGTATCGATACCCGATGCGGCGGGACCAGTTAGGCCAGCCGCAGCTGCAGAGCCTTGGAACACGTCAAACCAACGGGTTGCGATGGGGATGGTGTCTTCGTCGGTCAAATTCTTGCCCCAGAGCGACACTTTCCAACGCTCGCCGCTGACACCGACGCGGCCACCGACCAGGGTGGTCTCACCGGTTTCAGCACCGCCATGGACCTGAATATATTTGGTGCCTTCATAGGAAACATCCGCCGAAGCGAACAATTCCAAATTCCCCCCTAATTGACGGGAATAGTCCACGTTGAAGCTGGCTTGGTCTGCAGGTACCAATGGAATTTGGGCCCCAACGATCGAACCATTTGCCCCTGGCAGAGGAACGACCGAGCCGTTTGGCAAAGGTGGTGGGTTTGGCGAACCGGGCACACGACGGGTGCTGGTGCAGGTCGTACCAATTTGATAGCCGCCTGAGGTCAGCGTGTACTGGAACTCGTCACACCCTTCGGTGAACTCAGTGCTGATATGGGAATAATTCAAGCTGAAGCCCAAATTGTCGGTCACGCGGAATCGGAAGTCAGCTTCGAAACCCTGAATTTTCGCGTTACCCTGGTTGGTGACGATCGAGGTCAAAACGCCGCTGGAGCCTGCCACCGCAGTCGTCAACTGCATGTCTTCAGCTTTGGTGTCATAGGCCGACAGAGCTAAGGTGCCGCGACCATCAAACAAGCGAGCCTTGTAGCCAACTTCATAATTTGTCGAGGTTTCGGGTTCGAACACAGGGAAACCATTGGCAAGGCCCAAAGTGCCGTTCAAACCGCCTGGCTTGGTGCCTTCGGCATAGATGCCATAAATGGTTTGGTTCTCATTCGGCTTCCAAGTCAGCGTTGCGCGTGGCGTGAACGAGTCGAAATTGCGGGAGTCGTCGTAGGTGAGGGCACCGTTTACAATGCTGAAGTTCTGGGTCGAGCGCTTTTCAGCCTGCTGGCGAGCTTCCAGATCGATCGATAAAGTGTCGGTGATATCAAAGCCCAAACGACCAAAAATCGCCCCGTTCGAGGTTGAGTTCGCGAGGTTCTTTTGGGTCGATACAACACCATTCACAGGCGTCGTTGCGCTTGCAACAAAGTCAATCGAGTAGCCGGTTTGATCAAGGCTGTAGCCATAAAGGCCCAACATCCAGCGGACGCGCTTGTCTTGAGGCGACGAAAACTTCACTTCCAAAGACATGTCTTTAGAATCAGTTGTACCGGAGCTGCCGAACAATGAATTTGACGTTGGGACGCCATTAGCCCCGATGCCTTGGGGGAAAGATGACCCGTTCAAGAAGTCAGAGTCAGAACCCGTCTTCAAGGATTCATCGCGGAAGCCGTAGCTGATGTTGACGGAATAATCGTTTGGCAGGTCGACATCGGCGATCAACGACCCAAAGGTCAGGTCCCGTTCAACGCCTAGGAAGGGGGCTGCTGGGCGGGTATTGTTGGCACCTGTGTTCTGGAAGTAAACGCCGGTATCTTTGATGACACCACAGAACCACTGGTTTGGATTGTTATCGGTGGTGGCCGCAGCCCCGCGATAAGCATTTGAGCGATAGCCGGGGAAGCAATTGTTCTTGCTGGAAGCTTGGAACCCGAAAGCACGTGGGCCATCTTCGTCCTGTGCATGAACAACGCGCGCCCGCAGGGTCAGGCCCTGCACAGGGCGGGCTTCCAATACACCACTTACGGACTTGGTTTTCTCGGAGCCAAGCGTTTCGTTCAGCGCGGCGGAGTTAGCCCATTCCCCGTCATAGGTGTAATAGCGCGCAGCCAAGCCACCCGAGAGCCAAGACGTGATCGGGCCAGCCAAGCGCAAGTTCGCGCTCTGCTCGTTATTAGAGCCAACCGACAGCGTTGCGCCAGCTTTCAAAGAAGAGCCCGGGCTGTTGGTTATAAAGTTGATGGCGCCGGAATAGGTGTTGCGACCATAAAGTGCCGATTGTGGCCCTTTGATCACTTCCACACGGGCCACATCGGCCAAATCGATCGAGGAAATGTCGCCCTGATAATAGACGCCATCGACGAAATAAGCAGTACCCGCTTCCACGCCAGGCTGAGTCCCCGCCAAGATCGAGGCAGCACCACGCACAACCGGACGGTCCGTCGCACGACCAAAGGCTTTAGAGAAAGACAAACCGGGGGTGAAGCGCGCCAGATCGTCAATTGCCTGAATGTTCAAGCGCGACACGTCTGCGGCACCAACGGCGGTCACGGCAACAGGTGTTGAGATCAGTGTTTCCTGGGTCTTACGAGCCGTCACGATGATGGTCTCAACTTTGGAACGATCTGCTTCGGTTTCCGCTGCGGCTTGGGCGAAGGAAGTACCGGGCATCGCAAGTGCGAGGGCCATCAGGGCTGCAGAACCAGTCAAAAGTAAGCGCTGTGTCATTTGGTATTCCTCTATGGAACGTCGCCGCCGCCGCACACATTTGCGGCCGGATCACGGATGATGACAAATGTGTAAAGAGTATATCAAATTCTGGGAAGGTGTGTTCTGCGAATTTTTGTCTCGTTATCCAGCTTTAGTGGCCAATGAGCAACACATAGGCCCAACTTGGGCGCGAAATGATCGATTTTACAGGCTTGTCGGCCTGTTCAAGCCATGCCTTTGGGTTCTCGCTGGACGCGTAGCTCAGACAGTTGAGCAGAAATGGCAGGGATATTAGCGGCCTCGTGCGCGCCTCATCTAAAGCGCGGCGAGGATCGCAGTCCCCATGTCGGCAGTCGACAGATTGCCGCCCAGGTCGGCTGTACGTGCGCCATTATTCAAGGCTGCTTCAACAGCGGCGAAGAGCCTATCCGCGAGGGCCTCCTCACCCAATGACCAGCGCAACGCCATTTCCAAAGACAAAATCGCGGCAACGGGGTTCGCGAGACCATTACCGGCGATATCAGGTGCCGAGCCATGGATCGGCTCGTAAAGGCCGGGTTTGCCAGCGCTTCCCAAGGCCGCCGACGGCAAAAGACCGATTGAGCCCGTACAAGCAGCAGCTAGATCGGAAAGCACATCGCCAAAGAGATTATCGGTCAGCAAAACGTCGAACTGCTGTGGCGCGCGAACCAACTGCATGGCCGCATTATCGGCATACATGTGCTCGAGATCCACATCGCTATAGTCGCTGGCGTGCAGGGCCGTGACTTCCTGACGCCACAAAAGGCCGGATTCCATAACGTTTGATTTCTCAAGGCTCGTCACCTTATTGGAGCGCCTGCGTGCAAGTTCAAATGCAACACGGGCAACGCGCCGAATTTCGGCACTGGTATAGACTTGATTGTCAAAGCCGCGCTTGCTGCCATCGGGCAAGGTCTCAATGCCGCGCGGCGTGCCAAAATAGACCCCACCCGTCAATTCCCGCACGAAGACAATATCAAGCCCCTCAACTAAATGTCGCTTCAGACCAGATGCGTCGGCTAAAGCTGCAAAGCACAAGGCAGGGCGGAGATTGGCATAAACGTCCATCTCTTTCCGAAGGCGCAACAAACCCATCTCTGGACGAAGCTCACGGGCAACATTTGCCCATTTCGGCCCACCCACTGCCCCCATCAAAACTGCTTGTGCAGACTTGGCCGTTGCCACCACGGCATCGGTAATCGGTACACCGTGTACATCCAGACTGGCCCCACCAAACAGAGCGGTTTCAACGTCTAGCTTTAGACCACGCTGCGCCACTAACTGCCCGAGCACACGCTCAACTTCAGTCATCACTTCAGGGCCGATGCCATCACCGGGCAATAGGAGGAGTTTGTTTGTCATATATCGCCAATAGCCACGAAATGCGTGCCTGTCACGGACGAATGCAGGGGGCCGTACTTAAGCGGCTTCGCGATAGCCGACTGGTGCGATGGGCCCCGCAGCCCCAACCCCGATCTCTTCTGAGGTCAAGGTGTCGACATCACAGTAGGAGTCGAAAATCATCGCTTCGATTTCTTCAGTCGGGGCAACGAACACCGCCAATGGTCCAATGGTCGCTGCTAAGGCGCTCAAAAAGCCTGGATCCAAGAATTGGTCGAGCACGAAATCTGCCTCTCACTGATACCATTAACGAATTGGTAACAGAAATTAAGCAGATATGAATAAGTTTGAAAAGCATTTAATCTAATTTTTATAAGCACTTCAGCCCAGCCAAGGCGTCATTAACTTTCTTTTGTGTTCATGTTCCGCGATTTGATCCTGCTGCATAAGACTTTGCCCGATTTCGTCCAGCCCCTCCAATAAGGACTTCTTGCGACCTGGGTCGATCTCAAAATGGTAAATTTTACCATCTGGACCGGTCAGGGTTTGGGCAGCCAGATCAATTTCAAAGCGCGCATTCTGCCCATTAGCTTGGTTCATCAAGGCATCGACCTGCGCCGCATCCAAGACAAGCGGCAACACTCCATTCTTGAAACAATTATTGAAAAAAATGTCCGCAAAGGATGCGGAGATCACACATTCGATCCCATAATCCAACAGCGCCCAAGGGGCATGCTCACGCGATGAACCGCAACCAAAGTTTGGCCCTGCAATCAGGATTTTTGCGCCAGAATATGCAGGCTTGTTCAACACGAACTCAGGATTGGGCGATCCATCTGGCAAGAAACGCATGTCAAAAAATAGGCCGCGTGACAGGCCGGTACGCTCGACAGTCGATAGAAACTGCTTGGGGATGATCTGATCGGTATCAATGTTAGCCACAGGCAATGGGGCTGCATGGGCAGCCAGCTTTGTAAACTTCTTCATCGTGGGTCCATCCTGTCCAGAAATTCTGTGTGCCGACCTTTAGGGCTCATCAACCGTCACACTAAATGAGCCGCCGGACTTCTCAATTGTGACTTTTTCCTTGTCCGGCGACTTGATCTCAAGGCTGCCATCGCCGTCCGCATCAAATTGGCCGGTAAAAACAGCGCCTTCCTTATCGGTGCAAGTCACGTCTTCTAGGGCATTCAATGCTGCCTCAGAGGCCTTGGTCAGAACAGGACTACAATTAAGGTCGCCTTTGGTCTGTTCTTTCTTCAGAGCGGTTACGACGGTGCTGCGAAACTCGCCCAGCACGCCACCCATAATAGCCTTCAGCCATGGAGCGTCATCTAGTTTGAGCGTTTTGGTCGCGGCGGGTTCGGCGTTTGCCTGACCCTCTGTGGCGCTCTCTTCGGCCGCCAGTTGGGCGGCGTCTTTGCCTGCCGCAGGCGGTGGCGGAGCCTGCATGGTGCGAGGATTATCGGCCCCGGCAAAGTTATCAAGCGCCTCAAAGGTTTTGTTGATTTCAACGGGCTTGGGCTTTAGAGCTTGGTAAGCCCCCAAGCCGAAAATCGTTGCACCAATAATGATCAGCGGTACAAAAATGCCCGAACCCTGCTTCTTCGCCATATTGCCTAAACCTCAAATGCCGCCACGACGGGGACGTGGTCACTGGGCTTTTCCCATGCACGCGCGTCTTTGTGAATGGCGAAACTCTCCTTGATGAAGCGGGGTGCAAAGTCGGTATTGGCCCAAATGTGATCCAACCGGCGACCGCGATCATTCTTGGTCCAATCAGGAGACCGGTAGCTCCACCACGAGAATACTTTCTCAGGCGCTGGGCGGGCGACGCGCGCCAAATCGACCAGCCCGCCGCGCTCTAGAATGCGGCCCATGGCATTGGTCTCCACAGGGGTATGACTGACAACGTTCAATAATTGCTTATGGCCCCAAACGTCATGTTCACCCGGCGCGACATTCAAGTCTCCAACCACGACAAGCGGATCCACGCATTTTCGGCTCGCATAATAAGCTTCCATGCGCTCAAGAAACGATAATTTATGATCAAACTTTGGGTTTATCTGTGTATCCGGTTCGTCCCCGCCAGCAGGCACATAAAGATTATGGATCGTGACGCCAGCAACCTTCACAGCCGCAACACGGGCCTCTTCGTGGCGACAAAAGCCAGGTTCCTCAACCTCTTCGAGCGGAAGACGGGAGGCAATCGCCACCCCATGCCAGCCCTTTTGCCCACGGATATGCAGGTGGGGGAGACCCATCTCGGTAAAGGCAGCAGTTGGAAATTCGCCATTGCGGCATTTGATTTCCTGCAAGCACAAAACATCCGGGCGATGCTGTTCAACAAAGCGCTGTACCAACCCTGCGCGCAGGCGAACCGAGTTAATGTTCCAAGTGGCAACTGAAAGACGTGTCATCCCACTGGCTTAAGCGACTTGGGAGAAATGGGAAAGTGCGCTAAGCGGCAAAGCATGGGAAAGACACTTTATGACAAGATTTGGGACAACCACGTCGTCGGCACGGCCGAGGATGGGGTCTCCCTGCTCTATATCGACTTGCATTTGATCCATGAGGTCACAACCCCGCAGGCCTTTGCGGGGCTGAAGGCAGCTGGCCGCCCCGTGCGACGCCCTGACTTGACCTTGGCAGTGGCCGATCACAACACGCCAACTGAAAACCAAGCCGCCGGCGTGGATGCCGTCGCTGACCCGGAAGCCCGGCTGCAATTGCAGACGCTTAGCCGCAATGTGGCTGATTATGGGATCGAGTTCTTTCCAATGGGCGAAATCCGAAATGGCATTGTCCATGTGGTTGGGCCGGAACAAGGCCGCACGCAGCCCGGCATGACCATCGTATGTGGCGATAGCCATACCTCAACACATGGTGCTTTTGGCGCACTCGCCCATGGTATTGGCACCAGCGAGGTCGAACATGTGTTGGCGACCCAGACGTTGCGCGCTCGAAAAATGAAAAACATGGCGGTGATTATTGAGGGCACCTTGGCGCCAGGCGTTGGTGCCAAGGACATCGCCTTGGCGATTTGCGCCAAGATCGGCACGGCAGGCGGCACAGGCCATGTCATCGAATATCGTGGTTCTGCCATCCGTAGCCTTTCAGCTGAAGGGCGTATGACCTTGTGCAATATGGCGATCGAGGCCGGCGCGCGCGCGGGACTGGTTGCCCCTGATGACGTCACATTCGCTTATCTGAAGGGACGCCCTTCCGCACCCAAGGCAGGCGCGTGGGACGAGGCAATCTCATTCTGGAAAACCCTCTTCACCGACGAGGATGCGGTTTTCGACCAAGTCGTTGAAATTCGTGCGGAAAGCATCGCTCCACTTGTGACCTGGGGCACAAGCCCGGAGCAAGTGGTTGCAATTGATGGTGTTGCTCCAGACCCAGAACACTTTAGCGACCCAATCGAACGCGAAACCGCACGCCGATCCTTGACCTATATGGGCATTGAGGCCGGTCAGAAAATGACCGATCTTGCCATTCAACGGGTCTTCATCGGCTCGTGCACCAATTCGCGGATTGAGGATTTGCGCATGGTGGCAGCACTCGTTCAGGGTAGGCGGGTAGCTGATGGTGTTCGCGCGATGATCGTGCCCGGCTCCGGCCTTGTCCGCTATCAAGCTGAAGAGGAAGGCTTGGACGAGATCTTTTTGGCGGCAGGATTTGAGTGGCGCGAACCTGGCTGCTCCATGTGCTTGGGCATGAACCCAGATCGACTTGTGCCGTTTGAGCGCTGTGCGTCCACTTCCAACCGCAATTTCGAAGGCCGCCAAGGCCGCGATGGGCGCACCCACCTAGTCTCACCTGCCATGGCAGCGGCTGCCGCCCTGACGGGACGATTAAGCGATATTCGCGAGTTGCTGTAAGTTTGAAAGTGGCCTGGGCTAGCGCGCTGGCTCACCTCGGGCCAATCTCGTGCATTGCGCGACCCAGTTTTCCCGATAAACACGAGCGCCAAAGGTCGGCAGATTCTTGGACAGCCAAGCTAATTGGTCAATATTCATCGTGGCGATTTGGTAGAAGTAATAGATGCCTTGGGCATTCAACCAAGCCTTGTTCTTCGGGCCCACGCCATCAATCAACAAGAGTTCATCTGGATTAGCCCGACGACGGGAGCGCGGCGGAGCTTTGCCAGCGCCAGCCAAGGCAATCGCTTCTTCTAACGCCTCAGCCGACGATCTAGCCAAGGGCGACGGCGTGAAATTTTGGTTGCTGATGGGTTCAAGTGGTGGAGGCGGAGGTGGTGGCGGGAGCGCGACCGCTTTCACTTTGCGTTTTTTAACAATCGGTGCAGCGACAACCACTGGCTCTATCATCGGCGCGGGCACGATGACGGCCTTCTTCCGACCACGCTTTGCGGGTTCCGAAGCGGCAGCAACAAAAGCTACTGGAGACGGCTCAATTTCTTGGACCAATTTAGCCGTTGTCAGTTGTTCGGGCATAGGGGGCGTTTCGACACTTCCGCCCGCGTCGCGACCCTCAAAGAATAAGACACGGGCTTCGAGATATTTGTTGCGCCATTTCAGCGCCGCAACGTCCTCACCCTCGGTAGCGACTTCGCGCAGCTTGGCATTGGCCGCGGCCAATTCATCAGCACGCGAGCGCACCTCTGCCAATTCAGCTTCGAGCGCCGCTGCCTTGCGAGTTCCAATTGCATCGGTCAACACAGAGCTGGCAGTGGCGGTCATTTGCCGCTTCAAGTGGTCGCGCTCTTCTCGCAAAGGACGCAATTCCTCTTGCAATACATTCGTGTCGGAGTCGGCAGACCTGATCCAATAGCCCAGCAAAAAACCAAATGCCGCGCCAATCGAAATGATCAAAAAGCTTTGAGTTAACAGAAACATGGCTTTGGTCCTTGCCTTCCCTACGACGGGTTTTTATTGGGTCTTTAATTTGACGAGATGACTTTAAATTCGATGCGACGATTTTGCTCTCTTAATGGGCTATCAGGTTGCCCCGGAACATCCCCTTTGCCATTTGGGAAATCGTTCACGATGGGTTGGCTTTCGCCATAGCCTTTGGCCGTAATTTGATCGGCGGGCACACCCTTTGAGAGTAAGAAATCGCGAACCGTATTCGCACGCATTTGAGACAAGCGCTCATTAAGATCCGCGGCACCGCCGGTATCGGTGTGGCCACCGATCTCGATCTTGAAGGCGCTGCATTCCTTCGCGACGGCTGCGACTCGGTCGAGCACCTCTTGCCCACCCAATATCGGGCTACTGCCTTTTTCAAAACGAACGGTGCCACTTTTGCCAGCCTCTGTCAGACGGCTTTGGCAACTAACTTCTGCTTGTTGTGTGGATTTGAGAGCTGATTTTTTCGACGATGGGACACTGATTTCCGGTTGAGTGGGCAAACGAGAGCGCACCCCGGAAGAACCGGGATAGCTGATGCCCTCACAATCAATCTTCGTATAGACGCCCGGACGCCCTACCCGTTCGCGAACACCGTCTAAGACCGCTGCGCAGGCTGCCTTCGCTGTCGCTTCATCCACGGAAAACCCGCTAATCACTAAGCGATTGTCTAAAGTATCGGCACGCGCGAAAGTAAATCCTGCTTTATCCAAGCTTTCTTGAGCTAAAGAGCGCGTCTCTGCTTGCAAGGCCAACGTGCGTTGATGGAGGAACCATGTCAGAATCGCCAAACCCAATGCACCAAGCATAAAGACTAGCCAGCGATTCCTTGAATTAAGCATACTCTGTTTGCCATTTCAGTTCCGGAAGCCACATGCCAACTCAAAAAATGGCACTGGCGAGGCCTCACGATCAATTTTTAGTAAACTCATTTTCAGTTCAACGCGGGAGGAAAGCAAGCGCACTCGCGTCTGACGTGCAAAAAACGCAGCATTATGCGGTGTTCACTCTCCCATTGGGGCAATCTCACGCTATGAGGAAGACATGATCCAAGACGTGACAAGCCCACAGAATAGTTTGGTCAAGCTGGCCAAGTCGCTTGACCGCAAGAAGGCCCGGACGGAGTCCGGCTTGTTCTTGGCCGAAGGTGCACGCCATGTTGGAGAAGGGCTAGAGCTTGGCTGGGAACTCGAAGCGCTTCTGTTTTCCGCCGCGGCTGAAGCGCGGCCCGCTGTGCAATCCCTTGCACAACAAGCCTTGAAGACCGGTGCGCGGGTAGCTCGCGTGTCAGACCGTGTGCTTGAAGCTGTCGCCAAGAGGGATAATGCCCAGTCGGTTTTAGGGCTCTTCCGCCAGCGCTACACACCATTGGTCGCTTTGGAAAATGCTCCTTTGATCCTCGCCCTCGAACGTATCCGCGATCCCGGCAATTTGGGTACAATCCTGCGAACCCTCGATTCAGTCGGTGGCGGTGGGGTTGTCTTATTGGAAGAGAGTTGTGATCCATTCTCCATCGAAGCCGTGCGCGCGAGCATGGGCTCTATTTTTTCTGCACCTGTTGCAAGGTCAGACTTTGCTTGTTTTGACACTTGGCGCCGCGCACAGGGCTTTAAGATGGCGGGCACTTCGCTCAAAGGGTCAACACGTCACACTGAAACCGACTTTGGCACCAAGACAGTGCTCTTAATGGGCAACGAACAATCTGGAATCCCTGATGATTGGGCATTGGCGTGCGATGTTTTGGTGCGGCTGCCGATGGCAGGCCGCGCCGATAGCCTGAACCTTGCGATTGCCACAGCTGTAACGACCTATGAGATTTGGCGTCAAAAGAGCTTTAGAGGGGCGCGTGATTAGATGGCACAAAAGCCACCACCGCAGGTGAAATCGAAACCACCTCGCATGGCCCCCGTCCTGATGGCGGATGATTGGTCTGATTATGCGCTCCTCGATTCCGGCGACGGCCAAAAGCTGGAGCGCTTTGGCCCCTACACCTTTATCCGGCCAGACAGCCAAGCCTTATGGCCGCGGCGCTTGAGCGAAAGAGATTGGGCCTTTGACGCCGCTTTCTCGGGTCAGGAGAGCGAAGAAATGGGGCGTTGGCGCTTCATCCGGCGGGTCCCAGAAACTTGGCCGATTTCGTGGGGCGGGATAAAATTTCATGCCCGCTGCACGCCATTCCGACACC
Organism: Hyphomonadaceae bacterium; assembly: GCA_040383035.1. GTDB lineage: Bacteria > Pseudomonadota > Alphaproteobacteria > Caulobacterales > Aquidulcibacteraceae > Aquidulcibacter. The sequence continues at coordinate 12,915 of JBEIEG010000003.1, forward strand.
TAGGTCTATTTCCTGAACAATCTGTTCATTGGCGTTGGTGCCGTGATCTGATTGAGGCGCGCGTTCATCAGGGCCCGAAGGATCCACCGCCTAAAGTTCTGAACTTGTTTGGCTATACTGGCGTGGCTAGCCTTGTTTGCGCCAAGGCGGGTGCGAGCGTCACCCATGTCGACGCCTCCAAAAAGGCGGTCGGCTATGCCCGAGAGAATCAAGCCCTCGCAGGATTAGACGATCGGCCGATAAGATGGATTGTCGATGACGCCTTGAAGTTTGTTGAGCGAGAGATTCGGCGTGGCAATAAGTATCACGGGATTATCCTCGACCCACCCAAACATGGGCGCGGCCCGACCGGAGAGATTTGGAAGCTCGAAGAGGGCTTAGACCGTCTTTTGACCGCATGCGTTGAGCTGTTGGAGGATGATGCCTTGTTTTTGGTGGCGACCGTTTATGCGGTTCGCCTGAGTTTCTTAGCGCTCGACAATGGATTGGCCGCTGCACTTGGCAATCGGCCGGGCCAGCGCGAAGCCGGTGAGATGGCCATCCCGGAACAAGGATCAGATCGTCTATTGCCGACGGCCATTTTCGCGCGCTGGACGAACCAGAAATAAGCTGTAAAGCGTCTGAGATTATCAGTAGCATCGTGGTGATATTTCTGAATCGTTAACCGATGCAGGTCAGTGAATCAGGTGGAAATGGACCCATCTGCATCATGGCAGCCACACAGACCTTAAATGCAAAGCCTTTGGCCGTCGGTCTCAAGCACGCGGGCTTGAGCCTCGCGACGCTGTTTTTGTCGCTGGGCTTAACTGCGGGTGCTATTCAAGCCTTTGGCAATGAACAAGACGCAGGCCCCAGTGCTGTGCTGGAAGTACCGCGTTACAATCCCGCCTCACCCAAGCCGGCCACGACCAGTACGGAGCCAAAAGTCGATCTTGCAACACAAGGAATAGCCAACGGCTGGTTGCCTTGGCGACTGCCCGATGGGGCGATGACGCCTTGGCTGCCCGGTACGCCGCCGCCTAATTCGCCCAGTGCTGCAGATCAAGCTATTAGCGAAGCAGAAGCAGAGCGCTTGGCAGCCATCGCAAAGGCCAAGGGTGACCCGGTCGTGACGGGTGCCGCTACTGCAGCTTCCTCAGGCCAGATCCCGCCAGTCTCTGGCACCGCCCGGATTATGGCACCCACGTTCGGGTCTGCGTCAAATGAAGGCGGTGTGCAGGTCTATCGCGGGCAAGGTACTTCTGCCCTAACCCAAGCGCCCGCCGCCGGTGTGCATCAGCAAGGTCCAGGCGGCTTGTTGCCGATCATCGGGGCTGGCAACCGCACAGTTTATGACGTTTACCGCAAGCCATTCTCGGAAACAGGAAAGCCAAAAGTCGCCTTAGTTGTCGGAGGGCTTGGCCTAAACGCACGCATCACCCAGCGCGCCATCGATGAATTACCTGCCGAAGTAACTTTATCCTTTGTTCCTTATGCGGAAAATCTCCAAGGCTGGATCAACAAGGCCCGCGCGAACGGGCATGAGGTCCTGATCGAGATTCCAATGGAGCCTTTTGATTATCCTGAGAATGATCCAGGTCCACATACTTTGCTGACCACGGCCTCGGCAGACGAGAATCAACGCCGACTTGAGTTCTTATTGTCACGGGCGAGCGGTTATTTTGGGGTGACCAATTATCTCGGAGGCAAATTCGCGACTTCCAATGAGACGAGCAGCGCCTTTATGCGACAATTGCGATCCCGTGGCGTGGCTTTTATTGCCGATGGTTCAGCCACCCAACTTGATGCAGCTGCCAGTTCTGCAGGGCTTCGCAATGCTCAAGCGGATCGCCTGATCGATCAAAGACCTTCTGGTGATGATATCGCAGCACAATTGGGTGCGCTCGAGGCGATGGCAAACCAGCGTGGCGCGGCGCTCGGCTTTGGTGTTGCTTATAGTGTGACCATTGACCAAATTGCCCGTTGGGCGAAAGATGCAGGCCGACGGGGACTTATCCTGGCCCCAGCATCTGCGGTTACATCATGAGCAAAGATACCATCCCTGCCCCGCCAGAAGGCTATCGACCCAATGTAGGCATCTTGTTATTCGATATGCGGGGGTTGGTTTGGGTCGGCAAGCGCCGGGGCTTTAATGGACAGCATGCTTGGCAAGCGCCACAAGGCGGCATTGACCGCAACGAAGATGTTGAGGCCGCAGCCTTGCGTGAACTGGGCGAAGAGACTGGTATCGGCCCAAGCTTGGTTTCAATCATCGGTCATACAACCGATTGGCTGACCTATGACTTCCCGCCTGAGATGCAGCGCGGCAAGTTTCGTCGCAACAAGGGCCAGGCCCAAATCTGGTTTGCCTTGCGCTACTTAGGCTCAGACCGCGACGTGAAGCTCAATGCCCATAAGCAAGTTGAATTTGATGCTTGGCGGTGGGAACGGTTGGAAGCCCTTCCAGAACTGGTCGTGCCGTTTAAACGTGATGTGTACACACGGATCGTGCAAGACTTTGGGCACCTTGCTGCAGCCTAGCTTCTTGTGGCATGATCGGCTTAGCGTACGAGACGGAGTGTGCAGGTGGAAAAGCCAATTCTGATGATACATGGGGTTGGATGTGGCGGCGACGCTTGGTCTGTGATGGCCCCGCAGATGCAGGCTAAAGGCTGGACGCCCTATACGCCAACACTCTACCCCCAATTCCGCGTCAAAGAGAACCCAACGGGCCAGCTCTCCACACTTGGCCTGCACGATTATGTTGAAGCAGCAAAGTCTGAAGCTTTGGCCATTGAACGCTCTACCGGTGAAGAGCCCGTTCTGATGGGGCATTCGATGGGCGGCCTAATTGTTCAAAAACTTGCCGAGCAAGGCGTTGGCAAAGCCGCAATTCTCGTGACTCCGGCCCAGCCGGTTGACTGCCAAGTCCAAGATCTGCGCGTGCTGTTTACCTTTGCCAATATCGTCCTGAAGGGCGATCCCAAACTCTCCTACAAGGTCTGGAAGACTGGCTTTGGATGGGGTGTCCTCAACCAAGTTGCACCAGAGCGGCATGATGAGATTTATGCGTCCGCCCTTTACGATTCTGGTCTCGTCTATCAGCAGCTCGGCAGGCCAGAGACAGACCCACACCGGGTTGGCGTCATTAATGAGCGTTCGATTGAGTGCCCAATCCTGACCATCGGCGCCGTGCAAGATCGCGCGACAGTTATTCAAGCCGTCCGCAAAGTAGCACAAAAGTACGCCCGTGTAGGCGGAGACTATCGTGAGTATGACGGGGCAGCGCATTGGATTATCGATGAGCCGAAGACTGCTAGCGTTGTCGCCGACATTTGTGAGTGGCTGGAAGCCAAGGGTCTTTAGAGCCTTGTTAGAACAGAGCACCGTCGCGCTGAAATAAAGTTACTGCATGATGTGCAGAAAAAAATGCAATTGTACGATTTCCGTAACCGCATGTTCACCTTGTTCACGGCAAACTCTCCGGACACGTAACCTTGTCCCGGATCCTGCCCACTTATGGCCTACCAAGACGCCGCACTGATAGCCGAACCAGAACTCGATTTGGATCTGATCCGCGATTTCTTGATGCAAAATCCTAACTTTGTGCGCGAAGACACCGAACTCTTGAACAGGATTGCGGCCGAGCCAAGTTCTGGGAATGTGATCGCGATTGCTGACCTCGCCCGCGAACGGATGCTGCGAGAAACACGTGCCGCCCGTTCTCGCTTTGCGGCGATCGTTGAGACCGCACGCGCCAATTACGAAGCACAGATTCGCGTCCAAGAAGCCATTCTGGCAGTCCTAGACAGCCAAGACCCTGAAGATCTGAACGAGCGGCTGTCTGGTCATGTGGCGTTTGCTTTGGCTGCAGATGTCTGCGTGTTAGCTGTATCTGAATCCAATGCTGCCAGCCAAGCTCTCGATAAGGCGGGGTCAGCCATTGAACGGCTTGTGCCAACCTATCAACCAACCGTCCTTGGCCCGATCGAGCGCCCACGTACTTGGCTATACGGCAACAAAAGCGAACTTGTGCACTCCGAGGCTCTGGCCCGTTTGGAATTTGGCCCTACTCGGCGTTTGGGCATTTTAGCAATCGCCAGCCAGGATGCAGACGCGTTTAGGGCTGACCATGGCGGTGAACTGGTGACCTTTTTCGCGCGCGTTTTAGAACGTGTTCTAACGCGTTTTGCGGCTGATGGCTTGCTGTGAGTGGCGAGGTCCGTCAAACGGACTTGCGAAGCGACGTGGGCGATGGCCTAGCCCAAGCGCGCCAAGATTGGTTACACTGGCTGAAGCATGAGCGCCGACTGGCAGACCACACACTGGAAGCTTACCAGCGAGACGTCGACACCTTTTTGAGCTTCTTGGTTCTGCATCGCGATGAAGACCTAACTCTGACGAGCTTACCCGACCTATCCGCTTCGGATTTGCGCGCCTACTTAGCACGGCGACGCCAGGCCAACACCCCGTTTGGCGATCGCTCTGTGGCCCGTGCGCTGGCAGGGATCAGGTCATTCTTCTCCTTCTTGGACCGACGAAAGGGCCTTAGCAACACAAGTTTAAGCTTTGTCCGCGGCCCGAAGATCAAGCCGGCCCCACCGCGCCCTGTCACCAGCGAGGCTGCTTTTGACTTGATTGATCTGGCTGAAGGGGCAGATGAGCCGTGGATCGGTGCCCGCGATACCGCAGTGTTGACCCTATTATATGGCTGCGGACTGCGCATTTCAGAGGCGCTTGGCCTCACAGGGGCCGAATATCCCTTACCAACGACTCTGCGAATTGTGGGTAAAGGCCAAAAGACACGCTTGGTGCCGACTCTGCCGGTCGCGCGCGAGGCGATTGCGGCTTATGTCAAACTGTGCCCCTATCAGATTGAACCCATTAGTCCCTTGTTTTTTGGCGCGCGGGGCGGGCCGCTGCGCGCCAGATTGGTTCAAGCCAGCATGGCCAGACTACGAGGCCAATTAGGTTTGCCAGAGTCCGCGACACCCCATGCTTTGCGCCATGCCTTTGCTACACACCTGTTGCAATCTGGTGGTGACCTGCGCTCCATCCAAGAATTGCTAGGCCACGCATCTCTGTCGACGACCCAGCGCTATATGGAAATCGACCCGGCTCACATGATATCTGTGTTTTCAAAAGCCCACCCGCGCGCTTAGCGCGCTGCTGATCCAAATGGGTCAAGATGCGTGAAAGCATCCTTGCACAGATGTTCGCCTAAATTTTGAACAGCCCTGTTTGCCCTGTTTCAAAGCAGACACTCGACCAGCTGCCCAAAAATTGGGCTGTTTTTTGGGATATCGCGGAAGCCGCAGGCCAACACTTGCCCAAGAGTGCCCAATTTTTAACGCTGCGACTTGGATGGAGACTGGGCTAATTGTGAGCTCAAGATCGCAAACCTTGTGGGGAGCACGACGAACGTGACACGTATCGCAACACGCACACGACCGGAGCTTAGCTTCGAAGCGCTGGTACGAACGGGGCTAGCAGCCCTAGCAGCGCTGATTTTCATAATGGCAAGTGGCTTGGTATCACCTGCTCACGCGCAGGACGCTGCCAATGCGGTCGCCGCAACTGCGGCACCCGTAGCCGAAGCTGCCCCTGAAGCGGCTAAGCTGGTTGCAACTTTGCCGGATAAGGTTGTCGACAAGGGTGACGTCACCTGGATGATGGTATCGACCCTTCTGGTACTCTTGATGATCGTTCCAGGGCTTGCCCTCTTCTATGGCGGCTTGGTGCGCGCCAAGAACATGTTGTCCATGTTGATGCAGGTTTCCACCGTCATGGTGATTGGCATGGTCACTTGGATGCTGTGGGGCTATAGTTTGTCCTTCACCTCCGGTGGAGAACTTGACAGCTTTATCGGTGGATTTGACCGCCTCTTCTTGAATGGTGCCGGCCTGGATGCGGATGGAAATCCTGTTCTCGTCGCGACCTTCTCGACTGGTGTCTACATTCCAGAGCTCGTGTTCGTCGTCTTCCAAATGACTTTTGCTGCCATAACCGCAGCCCTTGTTTTAGGCGGCGTTGCTGAACGGATGAAGTTTGCTGCCGTGGTTCTGTTTGCAGTTCTTTGGCCTCTGTTGTCCTACTATCCGATGGCGCACATGGTTTGGTGGTGGCCCGGACCAGACGGCTTGGCAGCGGCTTCGGCCCAAGGTGATAGCTTCACCACAGGGCTGATCTGGAGCTTTAGTGCACTCGACTTTGCTGGTGGTACCGTGGTGCACATCAACGCCGGGATTGCGGCTCTAGTTGGCTGTATTATTCTAGGTGCGCGTTCTGGCTACCGGAATGAGCCGATGCCCCCGCACTCTTTGGTCATGACCTTCATCGGCGCAGGCCTTCTGTGGGTAGGTTGGTTTGGCTTCAATGCAGGCTCGAACCTAGAATCCAACTATTATGCCATCTTGGCGATGGCCAACACCTTCATCGCAACCGCTGCAGCGGGCTTAAGCTGGGTGTTATATGAGTGGGTCACCCGCAAGCGTCCGTCGATGCTTGGCTTGGCGTCGGGCATCGTGGCTGGTCTTGTGGCCGTGACCCCAGCCGCCGGCTTTGCTGGCCCAATGGGTGCGCTGATCCTGGGTCTTGTTGTCTCGCCAGCCTGTATCTTCTTCTGCTCGGTTGTAAAATCCGCGTTGAAGTATGACGACAGCTTGGACGCCTTCGGTATCCACGGCATTGGTGGCATCATCGGCGCTATCGGCACTGGCATTGTCGTATCGCCAGCTTTGGGTGGCGCTGGTATTGTCGATTATACCAAGTGCTTCGATGAAGCCGGCAAGATTCTCGCAGTCTGCCCGGCGGCCACTTACGACATGGGCACACAAGTGATCGCCCAGCTAAAAGGTGTGCTGGTTACAGTTGCTTGGTCTGGTGTGGCATCCGCCATCGTCTTCTTCATCATCAAATACACGATTGGCCTCAAAGCCTCGGTCGATGATCAAGAAGAAGGCCTCGACATCGCAGAGCATGGTGAGCGCGCTTACCACCTCTAAGTCCTAGATCGACATTGAATTAAAGGGCCAGCGTCGCGCTGGCCCTTTTTTGTGGCCAGGTTTCTAGGCGACGGATCGTCAGAATAGCGCCATAACTGGCACCGATCCTGTCGACCGCTTCTGCCAAGGGCTCGTGCGCGACTGCCATATGATAACCATTGGCATGAAGGATATGTGTTGCGTCCGTCATCAAGGCGACATGGCCCTTCCAGCAGACAATATCGCCTCGCTTAAGACCCCGGAGGCTTTGATCAAAGTCTACAGCTTTCCCAGTCTCGCGCTGCATATAAGAGTCGCGCGGCAAAAGGATGCCTGCGGCTTTAAAAGCAGTCTGGATTAAGCCCGAGCAATCAAGCCCTAAACTCTCAACGCCACCCCATTGATAGGGCGCATGGAGAAATTGCTCGGCGACTGCAACGGGGTCTTCTGCTGACACGGCTAAGGGGGATAAATGGGCCTCATAGATCCAGCCTGCCCGCTCCAGCGCAACAAAGCCGTTCTCGCGCTCAGCCTTTAGGCTTACTTGCGCGCCGAGACTCAGGAGAAAATGCGAGGCAGCCCGCGCGCTCGGCCCCGAGAAGGCATAGGTACGCAGTACTTTGACTTTGTGGGTTGTCGCCAAAACTGGAGCGGACAAGGCTGCCATGTCAAACCAGCCAACATAGCCGTCGCTGTGCATTTGCCCCCAACCAAAACCACCGCGCTCTTCGTAAATGTCGATCACATCGCCATGAAGTGCTTGGCTCAGTTGCTCGCCATCCAGCTCTGGCACTTTGCGCAACGGCGCAACGCCTGCGCTAACTTGATGGGGGATTGGATCGACAAAACGGGCGGATTCCACAAGTCCCTTGAGCTTGGTCGCCGCCAGATCACTTCGGTAGGGGTGAAGATTTGGATCTAACATATCTTTCGTCCATCAAGCCAACTTTTGACGGGCGGCTACCGCTTCGCTTGCGTCCAAAGATGATGCACGATTGACTTGCGTGATCGTGGCAATATTACGCGCGATGGACGCTGCATAGGTGGACAGCCGTTCAGCGCCCGCTTCCGTTCCGACCACAAAAATATTGCGCCGATCGGCCGGGTCAGGCCGACGTTCAACCAAGCCAACATCCTGCAACGTATCAATGGCCCGAACAACAGCTGGCTTGCCAACACCAAGCCGCTGCGCCAGAGCCCGAACAGTATGTGGCCCCGCCTCCAGATAGACCGTCAGCATCAGGGCAGTTTGACGGGCGGTCAAGTCCGGCCCATCGGATTGCACAGAGCGGGACGTGACGTCCAGCCACAAGCCAAGGGCTTGCTTATTAAGTCCAGCAAACTGATCCAACTTTGACCCCTTGGGCTTTGGTCACTCGTCACCATGCCATCTGCGTCATTAGGTGAATCGATTTGCGCTATTGGGAAAGAGTCCCTGTGGACTCAATTGCTTGCCGAAACAGCATACGCGAGTCCGTGTAGAATTTAGCCGAATCTTTTCCGTAGCATGGCCTCAATCGTACGCACTGCATGAACTTCACCACCTTGAGGTCGACCAGGCTTTTCTTTTGGATTCCAGCAATAGACATCGAAATGGGCCCAGATGGGCTTGTGGTCTTTCACATTGACGAACTTTGAGATGAAAAGCGCCCCATTGATCGCGCCGGCAAAGGGGCCGCCTGAGTTTTTCATGTCTGCAATCGGGCTGTCGAGGTCGTCTTCATAAGGACGCCACAAGGGCATCCGCCATAGGTGGTCACCCGTCTGAGCCGCCGCATCGGTCAATGAGGTGGCCAACTCCTCGTCCTCGGTAAAGAACGGAGGTAATTCTGGCCCCAACGCGACACGGGCAGCACCAGTTAGCGTTGCCATATCAAGGATCATGGCATTGCCATCTTCGCTGGCACGCGTAACCGCATCGGCCAGAATTAGGCGGCCCTCCGCATCGGTATTGTCGATCTCAACGCTCAAGCCGTTACGGGCATAAATCACATCGCTCGGCCGGAAGGAGTTGCCATCCATCGAATTCTCAACAATGGGCAGATAGACCGATAGCCGCACATCTAAGCGGGCCTCAGCGAGCGTTGAGAACAAGGCCAAAGCACAGGCAGCGCCGCCCATATCCTTCTTCATGAGCGCCATACCCGCGCCGGGCTTGAGATTGAGCCCGCCGGAATCGAACGTGACCCCCTTGCCCACCAAGGCCAGCGGATAGGCTTCGGGACGGCCAATCCGCAAGATCACCAATCGTGGTTCTTGAGCAGCACCCCGCCCAACGGCATGGATTAACGGATAATTTTGCGTCAATAAATCTGCGCCTCGGATCACTTCAATCTCGGCGCCATGGCTTTCGCCCAAAGCAATTGCTGCGGCCTCTAATGCGTCCGGACCCATATCATTTGGTGGCGTATTGACAAGATCCCGACCAAACTTAACGGCGCTGACGGTGCGGCTTGCTGCCGCTACGTCCGCGCCAATGGGTGCTATTAAACGGGCGAGGCGCTGATCCTTATGCTTATAACGATCAAAGACGTAAGTCCCCAAAAGATAGGCCACCAAAATGGCATGGCCTTGCTCCTTTGGAAGCGGCGAGGCAATCCGATAATCACCTGCCGGCAATTTACTAGCCAGCGCGCCATAGACCGACGTATCTGCCCCCGCGCCTAGCCCAAATAGGACGCGCTCTAATGCACCATCTGGGGCAGGAACCAACAGCACGCGCCCGGCTTGGGCGCGAAAATCATGGTGACGAGCGAGAGCTGCCTGACCACTGGATTTGCCTTCGAGATAGGCGGACCATTCCGCGGCAGAAATGGCGTAGATGGGGATGGAGTTTGCGTCTTGGGGGGCGATATTTGGGTGCATAGGCATTCTTTAGGCTGATCTGGACCCGGTGAAAAGCGCTTAAGGCTTGGACCAACAGGGGTGGCTTGAGAGTTTGTTAACAAAGATTGACGAAAGCTTGGCATCTGTGATTCGTGAGGTTCTCACCATGTCGTACCGCTTCCGCGCCCTTCGCTTGCCATTAGCTGCTTTAAGCGCCAGCTTAGGCTTGGTCTGCCTGTCCGCACAGTCAGCCCATGCACTGCCCTTTTTCGGAAAAAAGCCAGAAGCAGGCACAAAAGCACCCTCAGCTAAAGGGGCTCCAAGGGGACAAACCCCTAGAAACTCATTGGTTGAAGCACCTTCACCCCAAGCAGCAACCGCCGAACAAAGTGCTCGTGCAAAACCTGCAACAGCGAAAGAGCGTCAAGCAGCACGAAGCCTAGATATGATCAATCAGGCATCATTTTGGCTTAGCGAACTTGAAAAGAATCCAGCCGATGATGAAGCCGCACTGGAAGGCTCCATCGCGTTGCGCAGGATTGGCTCATCAGAGCGCGCGATCCAACTCGCAGCCATGGGCTTGCAGGTCAAAGGGGAAAGTCCACAATTGTGGAGCGCATTGGCCTTGGGTCTGGTTGCCAGCGGCGAAAACCAACCCGCTCTGCAAGCCTTGCAGAAGGCAGTCTCCTTAAATCCAAAAGACCCCAATCTTCATTCGGCCCTTGGGGTTATCTATGACCGCTTGGAGCGCGCTGATCTTGCGGCACCTGCTTATGAGGCTGCGCTGAAGCTTGCTCCAGAGGACGCGGGCATCCTCAGCAATTATGGGCTTTCCATTGCAATGACAGGCGACTTAAAAAAGGCTGAGGACATGTTGCGGCGCGCCAACCAAAGCCCGCTCGCCCCTCCCCAGGCCCGACAGAATCTGGCGCTTGTAGTCGGACTGCAGGGTCGCTTTGAAGAAAGTGAGCGCTTGGCAACCCGTGACCTACCACCGGCAGTAGCATCCGAAAATGTCGCGTACCTCAAAGCAATGCTCAATGGTGGGGAAAATCGCTGGTCGCAATTGCGCCAAGAAAAGACCAACTAAAGAAAAAGGCCACCCCCTCTGCTAGGTAGGTGGCCCTTTCCTATGTATGGACTGGCCTTAACTTAGGCCATAAAGCCAAGATTTGGTCTTGCGAAGTTTTTAAGGTTCGGGAAAATCACTGCAAGATCTGTGTTGGAGACCCCAAACCAGGACCCCATAGTCGCCGCATATTGGTCCACAGAGGTGGTAGGAATATGGGTGTTGCCGGACTGATCTGGGTTACGGAATGTCCCCAAGTCGCTGCCGACAGTCGGGAATTGGCCATACATATCGCCGCCATTTACAGCCCCGCCCATAACCAAATGGTGGCCACCCCAGGCATGGTCGGTACCGTCGCCGTTGGTGTTAAAGGTCCGGGAGAAGTCAGACGCCGTGAAGGTTGTCACAGAGCTGCGCATATCCACGCCACCGATATTGGCCAAAGTCGCGTCAAATGTAGCCATTGCATTGGCTAGCTTGCTCAGATTGTCAGGTTGAGCCGTGTTCTGGAAGTCATGGCTATCATGGCCGCCCACGGCCACGAAAAAGACCTGGCGGCGCAAGCCAAGGGCTGGTGCCGCGGCAATCATGCGCGCAACTGTCTGCAATTGCACCGACAAGGAGTTGGCTTCAACATTGTTGGTGATCGGGTTACGATAAATAGGTGGCGGCAGAATGGCAGTTACCAACGCACCTGTCGCGGCGCTGTTCAGTGTAACCGAGGCATCGAGCGAGCGCCCGACAATCGTCGCATGGTCAGAACCCATATTGGCGACAAAGCCAGTATCGCGGATGATTTCCCGCATTTTGGCGGGGCCTTGGTTCGATCCAAACAAAGTGGTCCCGCCAACAGCGTTGACGGCCACCGCAGGTGTCGCGCCGGTCGCGACTTGATATTGCACAATCGTGCGGCCCGATAGGAAAACAGTGTTCCCTGCGGTCGACATAGCGGTATACAGACTGTTGGCGCCGTTTCCAGAAGCCATTAGGTCGCCGAACTGGCCACCCCAACCGGTGCGTACGCCCTCCGTAAGGCCTGCTTGCCAAACGGCTTGCTGGTCATTGTGGGAGAACAAATTTGCCGGCAGCTTCCTTGCGCGCGCTTGAAACTGTGCCTTTGTTACGGGCTCAACCAAAGAGCCAACATTTGCGACCACGGCCAATCGACCTGCAGTGTAGATCGGCAAAAGTGGCGCTAGCATTGGATGGAAGCCGAAGGTGCGGGTCGTCGCATTAGTCCCAGCCGGAATGGCCTGAGCCGTCTTTGGCGTGAACGGTAGGATGCCGCCCCAAGCTTCCGGTGTACGGGCGGCAACTGTCCGCCCAGTGACTGGGGAAACTGAACCAACAGCTGCCGCTGCTGTGCCAACTGGCATCAGCGCGATCGGGTCTGCCCCAGTGTTGCGCGCCGCCCAGTAGCGATTCCAAGAGTCAGTATCAGAAGCCAAGACCGTATTGTTCGAGTCGTTACCACCCAATTGGAAGATACAAACAAGTGCTTTGTATCCCCCAGCGCTTTGGCTGGCGGCGGAGTTAAAAGCGGCCAATTGCATGCCGAAGGCGGTAGCAATGGGTGCAGCAATCCCGACCGCACCGGTTGCTGCCATAAATTGGCGACGTGTATGACGTAGATCTTTCATGGCCGCCCCCTTAGCGCTGCAAGATGTAATCTGGAGACACAACGGTCAGATAAACTGCGAGTTTCGATCGGTTCAGCAGAGCCGCATCAATCTGCGCCTGTGTCGTGGTGCCACCGGAAGGAATGGTGACCGCTGTGACCGCATCGATGATCTGCTGACGGCGCGCCGTCGTCATGTTGCCATAAGTCAAAAGATAATTGACCCGGTCAACCAAGGCAGCAGGATCGGCAGCAACCGCCATTTCCTTTGTGTAGGTGAGCCTGACGTCATTGCCGGAGCCGATGCCAGTGTTCACGGTAGTCTGCATGGTGTTCATGTAGCCCGCGACGGTCACTTCATTGACAATCTGCATTTCAGGCGCAACGAGGCCCAAAGTACCTGTTTTGGTGTTTGGCGGCGTGTAACCGGGCCGGAAGAAGTTAAACACCGAAGGCGATGCCATGGGTGATTGGCCCAAGGAAGTAGAGGCGCTGGTGGAATTCACCGGCCACTGGCCGTTGATAGAAGTGGCGTTCAAGGCACGCATCAAGCCAGTCATTCGGATAATTGGCTCACGCAGTTTGCCGAAGTTTGCATCTACCCCCGCAGACATGTTACGGGCTTCACTGTCCAATAGAACGGCGCGGACCACTGCAGCCATATCGCCGCGCACGCCAGAACCATTATTGTTGAACACGTTTGCCACCCGGTTCACATAGGCTGGGCTGGGGTTTGATGTCACCAAACGCTGAATCATTTGCTTCCCAATGAAGGGGCCTACGTTTGGATGATTGAAGATGGCATCGAGGGCAATGCGCAGGTCACCCATGGGATCAGGCGTTGTTGTCGCAGGAATGACCGTGTTCAGGAAGCGCTTCTCCGAGATCGAATGAAAGCTCGGATAGGCGATCATTGGTGTTACAAACGACGCATCATTGCGACCGCCGCCGCCAAATGTCGAGTTGGTCGGTGTGGCGGCATACCAGCTAAAGCCCGTAAAGACTTTGGCGAGGTTGGAGATGTCTTCTGCCGTATAAGTCGGAATTGGATTGCCGGAGCTATCCAACTTTTGAGTGCCGTCATTATTGAGTTCAAAAAGGCCAATAGACATCAACTGCATGACTTCGCGCGCGAAGTTTTCGTCAGGCGACCGACCTGTCGTGAGGTCTTCCTTTTGGTTTGCTATATGGGTCAGATAGACACCCATCATGGGATGCAGAGCCACATCTTGCAGCAAGGTACGATAATTGCCGAAGGCATTGCGCCCGAGCATATCGTAATAGGAGCCAAGGCCGCGCACATTCATTTGCGGTTCGGCAAATGAAATAACGAAAATCTGCGACAGGGCAAACTTGGTGCGTTCGCGCAATTGGTCTTGCGAGGTAACAGCTTCGCGCCAAAAATATTCGTAGAAGTGGTTGGCGTTGACATCTGCTGTTGGGTTAGGTGCGGCAGGTGCTGGTGGATTACGCAATTGGTCCCGACGTGTGTTCAGATAGTCGAGAGCGAGAGCGCCTTCGGGCAGGGCTTGCTGCGCTGTGATCCAAGCTGCGAAAGTCGTATCTCGGGTCGCCTCAATTTCAGCTTCGGTCGGTCCAAAGGTGGCTTGAATGAGGAAGCGCGACGTTTCCGCTGCTGTAGGTCTTGGCGGGATAACAACGCCACCCCCACCGCCAGGGACAGAAGCATCACCGCCGCCCCCGCCGCAAGCTGAAACCAGTCCCAATACTAACGCAGCGCTTGCTACTTTAATCCAACGATTATTCATCACGAACCCCACCTCATGAAGCCAATCGTGCAGTCACACGTCCAGCCTTGCCCATCGCTGTTACCACGACGATGTATAAGCGTTAAGACAATAAAAAACCGTATACCAAGCGCAGGGAATTTCGCTTGCGGGGAAAATTTTTCAAGCAATAGAATTGAAAAAATGGTCTCGGATGGCGGTAAATTATCTCAGCAAGCGGATTTCGCGTACCTGCCGGCGGCCTTGGTTACGCTCCAACTGAACGATCACATCAACCACGCTGCGAACATAGGCCAATATGTCGGCATGGGTCATGGCCGTACCCGTTTGCAGAGCCATCAAGGCCAGCTGCTCCAATGCGCCATCGGGTGTATCGGCATGTAAGGTGGTCACAGATCCGGGGTGACCCGTATTGATGGCGCGCAGGAAGGTGAACGCCTCCTTGCCACGAAGCTCACCCACAATGATTCGATCTGGCCGCATGCGCAGTGCCGATTGCAAAAGGTCATCGACATCGACTCGGGCCTCGCCTGTTTGGCCCTTTACGGCCACAAGGCCGACAGCGTTTTCGTGCACCAGCCTGATCTCAGCCGCGTCTTCAATCAGGATCAGGCGTTCATCAAGGCTCACTTCTTTCAAAAGGGCGTTTAAGAAAGTTGTCTTACCCGTGCCCGTACCACCAGAAACAACGATGTTTCGCTTTTGGTGCACAGCAAGCTTCAGGAATGCCGTCACATCCCCCTTCGCGAGGCTGGCCTTTAGTTCTTTGTCCGGATCAAAAGAGGCCTTTGTGCCACCTGCTCCAACAATATGAGATAGCGCTCCAGCCGATACATAGTCATCAAGCGTAAGATCCGTTAGCACATGCTTTCGAATAGCCAGCGCAACTTCGCCCCGTGTGGCGGGTGGCAAGACAATTTGAATCCGCTCTCCGGTCGGCAGGCTTGCTGACAGCAAAGGATGTTCTCGGCTGATCCCTTGCTTGGAAATACGCGCGATCTGGGCGGCTAGGCGCGTCAAATTGACCTGAGTTACATCTGGCGCATCATAACGCACAATGCCACCCGTGACACTTTCGACCCAGACTTCGCCTGATCGATTGACCAAGATATCGGTAACGTCTGGCCGATTAAGCCAGCGCGAGAATGGCTCCAGAAATGCCGAGAGATAGACGCCCCCTAAAACCTGTGGCGCGCCATGGGGCCCACTCATGGTCGGTTCCCGGGGGTTTGCTCCACAACAGGGGAAGCGCTTGCCGCTGACATAACAGGGTTAAGCGAAAAATCGAGGTCACGCGCAACAAAGACTTGAATAGCCGTACCCTGCTTAACCGTCACTGTTGGCTTGATGCTTTCGCCAGAAGTTACGGCACCCGGCAGCGTTTGAGCGGTACCAATGACTAATTGGTTGGAGCTTGTGTTATTGAGAGCTGCACTGATTGCCGTCGACAAAAGCCCCGGGCCATAGCGCTGGAAATAGTGGCGATCTACTTTTCCATCTAAGCCGGCTCGGCCTAAAGGGTCAGTCCCAGGTGATGCCAATTGGATTGAGACTCCATCTGGGCGTAAAAGGCGGGTCCAAACCACAAAGGCGCGCGATTGGCCCAATGCCACTTCCGAACGATATTGTCCTACCAAACGAGAACCACGGGGGATCAAGACACGCGTGCCGTCAAAACTGAAGACATCGCGACTAACGACTGCTCTCACGAAACCCGGAAGGTCAGAATTGATTGCTGTTTCCAGAACGGCCGCGATCAATGCACCCTGTGGAACCGTCGTCTTTGGATTGCGCAAAGCGCCGGCACGGGCAGCAGGAACGTCACCTGAGCTGACACGTGCTGCAAAAGCATCATTGTCGCCGCCGCCAGCGCCAGCTGGATTGGCTGCATTGGCTGCAGCTTCAGCAGCCGCGCCAGCAGGCACAAGGTCTACGATCAAGGCAGGAGAGCGCATGCGCTGGGTTAAATCTGCCCCGGTCCGCGCGGGCTGAGGCGGCGAAGGAGATGGCTCAGGTATTGGGCGGTAGACATCGCGCACCGGTGGTGGTGGCGGGGGGGGTGGTGCCGGAGTCCAAGGCTGTGCAGGCACGGCTTCATTCGCCGCGGGGTTCTCAGGAACCATCGGCGGGGTCGGCATAACAGGCGCAAGCGCTGTTTGGGCAAACAAGCTTGGCGGCTCAGGAATGGTTTGGCCAAGACTACCATCATTTTTTGCGTCGCGCGTTGGGGTCAACTCCCCCGCCCCTGCGCGTTTTTGTGCCGAGACCATGGTGGTAAACACGATGATTCCAAGCGCCAAGGCCCCGACGGCCCCGGCCAGCACCACCCACGGACGGTCGGGATAGGCGACAGCGGGTGCCGCATCCACAATCAGGTCAGACTCACGCGCCTCCGCAGCCCCATCGGCACCTAACGAGGGGCTCGCTATGGGTTCAACAGACCCAGGCGAGGCGACGTTGGTCGGGCTCATGGCTTAGCCTCCTTTGGCGCGCCAAAGCCGAACAGTCCACGGGACTTTGACTTATTCTGGCTCGAGGGGCGCATCGCAGGTGCATTGGGGCCCGGATCAGGCTCGCGCCAAGCATCATTGCTAACAATGGTTTGATCGGTGCCATTGCGGAGTATGAAGGCTGGCCCAACTCGCTCAACCACCATGACAGTGCCGCGCATGATGAAATTGACGAGGGATTCAGATCCATCCGCCCCTAGAGCAAAGACGGCCGGGGTCGACGCGCCAGATGGCCATTCAAGATAAGTGCGTTGGCCATCATCAAAGATGCGAGAAGGCACATTACGCGTACTGCCAGAGACTGAGTAATTCTGGTTCGAATTCGCTTGTGGCTGGGGCACTAAGTCTTCTGGCTCGGGCGCGACGGGTTCAGGGGGGAAGGTGAACTTTACGCGATAGATGATGTTTGGATCGCCTGGCCCCGTTGGTTCTTCCGCGCTCAATTGGAAGGTATATCGACGTTTGGAGGTGATTACTGACATATTCGTAGCCGCATCAAACTCAATCGGCTTTAAGAATAGCGTATCGGCGCGCCGATTGGGCGTAACTTGCCAAGCTAGCGAGTCACCAATTGAGACATTCTCAATGCGCTCATCAACCCCAAACTCAATCATCATCTGATAGCCATAATGGCCGCGCAGCGAGATGACGCTGTCCTCTTTAAAGAAGACCGTCTGCACGCGTGGATCCACCACCCCCGGGATTGGCACCTCGCGCATTTGGGCGCGCACCCCGTTGGCACCCATCACCAGCGTAGCAAACACCACGGAAATACAGATGAACCAAAGTCGCTTGAGGGGCATCATTGGGCTGGAAACTCCTCACCATGCGGATTGCCCGACTTCGATTGAGGCGCCGCGGCAGGCGTAGCCTGCGCTGGAGCCTGTGCCGCTGGGACCGCCGAAGTTACGCCGTTCACAGGCGTTCCTGGAACGGGGACTGTTGTTACCCCCGTTGTCGGAACCGAGGTGGGCGCTGGCAACATCGGCGTCGGGGTGGCAGGCATGGGCACAGGCTGGGTTGTTTCGGCATCGCGCCGATAACTAGAAATCTGGAAGCCAAGCGGATTCAAATAGCGGTCTTGTTCATTAATTGGCTTGTTCGAGAAACTAAAGTTGACCGACGCCACCCAAGGCTGGCGCATGCCAGGCCCACCGCCACCTTCAGAGCGCTCGGTATCGAAACGAATCATGGCTGAACGCGGACCCAAAATGGTCACGCTTTTCACCGTGACTTGGATCCGAGTATTTGGGCTCACCCGGCTTTGAATGCCATTTGGATTAGATTGGTCCCAATCCCGCAAATATTCCGTCTCTGCTGCGCCTTGCGACCAAGCCAAAGTCTTCCGGTATTGCTCCCGATAGTCAGCAGCATCAAAGGTTTCTCGCGCCAAGACATATTGCACCACAAAGGACTGAGCCACTGCTTCGGTCTCACTCAAGGTGCCGAGATTGATGCCGCGCGCGGTCTGCACATAGCCGGTCTCGCGATCGACGGTGATTGTATAGGGCATGGTTTGCTTGAGCGGCACCAACACGACCAAGGCAACGGCCTGAATGGCCGCAACGCCAACTGCGATCCCAGCGACAATCCAAGCGGTGCGCTGCGACCGTCGAAGGGTAGCATGGGTGTCCTGCGCCCATGTACTGGCCGCTTCATAATATTGTGCGCGGGCTGCAACGCCATTGGGCGGAACGCCAGGTGGGGTGAAGGATGGATCAGCTTGCGGGCCGGTCATGATGCTTTTCCAGTTGCCGATAGGCTCAGTTTTGAAGGGGGTTGGGCAAACATGCTTTCGCGGGGTCGACTTGGCCGTGTGGGATTATTACGCTTACGACCATTCTGACCCAAACGGACTGAATAATCGCCTCGCACGCCATCAGTTCCGCCGCCTGCAACCAGTTCTGTCCGCCGATCAAACGTGGTTGAAGATTGTGCGCCAGCACCTGAAACCGCAGCGGCCAAGCGGGCGTCCCGTCGATCTGAGCTAGATCCTGAAGCCCCGCCCGACACAACGGCCGCAAGACGCGATGCGCGGCTGGCCTCGGCGGGGGTGTCTGGGCCAAAGCCTTGGTTGCCCGTGCTAACTTCATTGAATAACACAGGGTCTGGCTCACGGGATTTAACGTCAGGCAAGCGGAACCCGGCGACCAACCGTGTGCACAGGCCAATCACGCTACCAAAGACAGCCGTGAAGGTCAGGATAATCACCATGACGGTCAAAATCGGTTGCAGGTCATAACGATTCTCGGCGCGAGCCACCGCTAAACCCTGCAAACTGGGCTCCAAAGAGGCCAAAAGACCCGCCATGAAGACGACCGTTGCCAAAGGGACAAGCGCAAAGCCTAAAGCGGTGCGCAGCCAACCTTCAAAAAAGCCTTTGGTGCTCTCAAACAATAACAGACCGACAAATAAGGGTCCGATCGCCAATAGAAGGCCCAGCATCAGCTTGGCCAAGATCAAAAGTCCCAGCGTCGACACCAACAGCGTAATGGCGGAGAGCCAAAGGGCCGTCGCCCCAAAGGCAGGCCCACCCTGCAGCGCTGACCGCATCTGGATAACCGGTGCCAAGCCTTTCAGGCTCTCTGGATCGGTACCGGGGGCTGCTTGCAGAACAAAACTGCCTGCATTCAAAGTCGCTCCCGCTACATTAGGCCCCTGTCCCGGCAGGTCACTTACCAAAGCCATAGCGCTGGCCGACTGGGTCAATTGATCAAACGTATATTGCAAGCGGGCGAAAATGTCGGTTGGGCCAATGGTTTGCGGCACAGGCATATTCGCCAACAGACTGTTGGCGATTTCAGCTGGTCCATCGAACAACAACGCGAACACAAGGCTTTGGTAACTGGCCCAAGAGGTCGTCAACATCACCACAGCGCCTAATTTAATGGCGATCATCGGTAAATCGCCCACGCGCAAATCAGTGCGGCCAGTTAGCAGGCGGAAGCCTAACAGGGCTACGTAAATGGTAAGAAGAACAGTGATGACCGAACCCAACGTGGAACCCGGCCCAAAGAAGGCATTATAGCCGCCCTGCACGCCCTCACGGATATTGCAATCCACCGTGTCGAGGAGGCCGCGCACAAGCCCTAAATCGGCGCGCGGAGCTGCACATTGCCCGATCATCACCGCCCCCCTCTGCCGGAATCTCGCGCTTGATTGACGCTAGCAGTCAAAAGCGGCAGCCAAATGGCTGGATCGTCGCCATGTTCGGCTCGCAGAGCATCGAGGCGCCGCACCGTCGACTCTCGGCCTGAAAGGACGGTCAAGACATCCGGCATGCCATCGAGATTTAGTCGAGCAACCACGCTGTCAGTGCCATGCTTAATCACGAAACAGCGTGATGTATCTGGCAAGGCGCGGATCAGGTCGAGCTCATGCACGGTTAAACCAAAGCCACGACAATATTCGTCTTCCTGCGCCTTCGGATTGGGCATGAAAATTTGGGTCGCCGCTTGCTCGATAATGGCGGAGGAAATCTGGCTCGACAAAGCGTCTGAAGCGCTTTGGGTGGCAAAACCCACGATCCCGTTGCGTTTACGAATGGTCTTTTCCCAATCGCGAATGCGCGCCACAAAGATTGGATCATCCAAAGCCTTCCAGCCCTCGTCGACCACCAAAATGGCCGGCGTGCCATCAAGGCGTTGCTCCACACAATGGAACAAATACATCATAGCAGGCGTTCGCAAGGCGGGGTCGTCGAGGATCGAGGTCATGTCCACACCCAAGGTGCGGGTCGACAAATCGAGGCGGTCTTCCTCATTGTCGAACAGCCAAGCGCGTACGCCGTCATGAATCCAAGGCTCAAGGCGCGAGGCAAGGTCACCGGGCACAGGACGACGCACGCCAGCTAGCAACTCGGCAACGTAGCGCAGGCGGCGATATTGCGGGGCTTGGTCAAAATTGGCGGCAACCGCATCTGCGATCTGGGCCTGCTCGTCAATGGTGAGTTTTTCGCCATCAATACTGACCAAACGCGAGAGCCACTCAGTGACAAAGGCGCGATTAGCCGGGGTGTCGGGCAGCGATAAAGGATTTAGACCAGATGGATTGCCGTGACGCAGAGTCTCATAGCGGCCACCAATCGCGCGAATGAATATTTCTGCGCCACGGTCTTTGTCGAACAAGACGATGCGAGGGTCAAACTTGCGCGCTTGCGTCAACAGGAAGTTCAATACCACCGTTTTACCAGAGCCTGATGGCCCGATAATGGTAAAGTTTCCCAAGTCATTCTTGTGGAAGTTGAAATAGTATGGCGTTGCCGACGTTGTTTCCAACACGGTCACGGCTTGGCCCCAGACATTGTGATCTTCTTGGCCTATGGGGAAATTATGAAAGCTGGCAAGACCGGCAAAGTTGCCCGTCGATACCAAAGCGCGCCGAGCAATGTCTTTAAAGTTGCCGGGAAACTGCGCCCAGAATGCAGGCTCAAGATTCACATCTTCGCGAACCGAAATAATGCCTTCTTCCGTGAAAGCGGCCTGAACATCTGCTGCTGCTTGGTCAAGTTGTGCCTGCGTTGTGGCTTTGATGCACACGCTCATATGATGTTCGCCAAAGGCAGAGCGGCCAGCCGACACATCATCTTTGGCAACAGATAAGTCCCGGCGCAAACTGATCGCATCATCATCTGCAGCCCGCATCCGGCGAAGTGCAAGGTTCATCCGATCCAGCGCCACTTGTCGGTCCACAAAGGCAAAGCTCTCCGTCACCGTCATTTCAACCGGAAGCCGCATAAGATCGTCCAGCATGCCCGGTGCCGTGTGCGGCGGGTAGTCCTTGATCGAAATCATGGTGCCAAACTGCCGCGCAAGGCCGGGTGCGGCATGGAGTTCAAATGCCTCTAAACCAAAACTAATCCTGCGATAAGGAAGATAAAATCCAAGGTCGGTGTCGGGCAGTAATACGGGTCGTAACTCCCCATTATAAAGGCTGGACAGGAATTCCAAAGGCTCAGAACAGGGGCCATGTTTACTGTCATAGACAGATAATACGCGGGCCCCATAGGGGGCGAGGGATGCCATCAGGGCATCACGGGCCGTATCCAACTCCCGCATATCCCGGGCGCGCTCAGCAGCGATGGCTTGAGAGGATGTGCCGCGCAATAGCTCCATCGTCTTATCGATAAAGCCGGTCCGCCCAACGGCTGGACGGCGAATAACGGTCAAGAACAGATCATTGATGAACATGGCCCGGCCATCCAGACGGGCAGACCATTGCTGATCAACTTCACGAGAAAAATCATCGGGGAAATGAGCATCAAGCGACGGCTTTACCGGACTGCGAACAACATGATGAACCACCGCGAAACGGGCATGGGCGATCGATCGTAGCATCGTGTCGCGAATAGCTTTGCGGTAATTGAGGTCTTCGGTATCGGCCGTCTCGAATGCCAAACCGTCGAGTTTGATGATTTGCAGCAACATGCCATCGCGGGTTTCGATGGTCGTGTCATCGACATGGCGCGCGTAAGGCAGCCGAGCGCCCGCTGGAGCCTCTCGGTGAGCAATTTCGGCTAAAGTAGCCAAACGCTTCTGCTGGGTTCGCGGTTTTGCCATTTAAATGTCAATCATCCTCTACGGCCGATAGGAGTTGCAGCGCCAAAAGGAAAAATTTGCGACACGTGGCGAACTAGTCATTCGGGTAATCCAAAGGTCCAAGAAGCGTGGCTCATCTCGGGCTGCAATCACCCCAACCAAGTGCAAGATCACGGCCGCGACCAGAGCCCAAATCGATTTGGTAACCAGAAAGACCTCTGCCGTGATAATGCCATTGAGGATGAACCACGTGTAAGTGACGCCCGCAAACATTTGCGGACGCGTCAAAGCAGCAAAAACCGGATCGCGCTCGAGCTGCGCCATATTCGCCCCCTAAAAGCCTTGTGCAGCGCTACGGATGCCTCCGACGATGGCAGCCGACCCAAACAGGATGAAGCAACCCAAAATCACCATGCCGCCGTGGCGCCAATTCATCCGGCCAGTTAGCATCATAAAGCCACAACCTGCCACAGCGATCACAGCAACCGCTGTTGCTACGGCACCCAAAAGTGTACCCTGAACCCAGTTCACAGCCCCCAGAATGACGCCGGAGCCCGCAGGGTCGAGGTTAGCGGATTGCGCCAAGGCGGGGCCGGCCCAGAGAACGGCCCAGATCGAGATCAGCGCCCAGACCGTTTTGTGTACTTCTGTCATCGACTTCATCCTCAAGCTTTCACATGTTCTAGCGGATTGAAAGCCGCTCTGAGATGGCCTTCACATAGTTTTGGGTTTCACGATAGGGTGGAATGCCACGATGTCGGGCGACCGCTTCTGGTCCAGCGTTATAAGCGGCCAAAGCCAAACGAACATCACCGCCGAAGCGATCTAGCAGCGTGCTTAAATAAGCGACACCGCCGAAAATATTGTCGCGGGGATCATGGGGGTTTACGCCTAGCCAAGAGGCTGTACCTGGCATCAATTGCATCACACCTATCGCGCCTTTTGGAGAGACGGCTGAGCCTCGAAAGCGCGATTCTTGCCAAGCAACGGCGCGAACCAGAATTGGATCTACCCCATATTTGGTTGCCGCCTCTGTCACATAGGCGTCCAAGGTTGGATGAAGCCTTAAAGGGTAGGCTGGCTCAATGAGTTTGGATGGGGCTGAAACGGTCGCAAGAGCCGGGGCTTTGGGCTCTAGCTTCAAAACGGGACTGGCGGTATTTCCAAGAAACAAGGTCGGACCAGAATAGACCCTTGCCATGCCATTGGCTCCAACCTCAATCACATCTGCCGCAGCCGGGCTAAAGCCAAGGCAAACACAGGCCATCGCAGCCCATGCAAAATTTTGCCAAGCCAAGAGCCTCGTCACCAATTTCACTTTATAGATCATGTGCATGCCATGCGCTGGGAGCGGTTATTTTTGTCTGAAAATTTGAGTTTGTCGAGGGCCGGCTGTGTTTACCCTCAGTGAACCTGCGCGACCCTTGTCCGCTCTCGGCTGAGAACGAATTCGCCATCGCGCCCCAAGACTGAGAATGAAGCCCCAAACGCAGCGGATGCAGCGGAATGGGGCCCCATGACATTGGCGGGAGAGTTAGATTTTCTGAGACTAATCGCTATTCGCTCAGTGCTTTACAGTCAAACTAAGGGAAACCGAACGACCTCTCTTGTAGGTATTTGCTTCTGTACGGCCTAAGTTCGAGATCTGGTACTCTTGGTTATCCTCGGCCAACAAATTACGGCCGCTGATGCCAAGCGTATAGTCGACCTTGCCGATGGTGAAGTCGTGC
>JBEIEG010000004.1:0-36520 GCA_040383035.1 Hyphomonadaceae bacterium
GATGAAGCGGCAACGCGGTCGGGGACGTAATCCGGGCCAAAAACCACAGAATAACAATCCAAATCGCGCTTATGAGTCGAACGGACCCGATATTAAGGTCCGTGGGTCAGCTCAGACTGTGTTTGAGAAATACCAACAGCTCGCTCGCGACGCCAATTCTTCTGGCGACCGGGTTTTGGGCGAAAACTATTTGCAGCATGCGGAACATTATTTCCGCGTTTTGCGCGCCATGCAGCCAACCTTTGTGCCTCGCACCGAAATGATGATCGCGGGCTATGAAGATGAATCCGACGACGGCGACGAGGGCAATGAAGCCATAGAAGGCGCAGAGGGCGAAGGTAGCGAAGGCGGCGAAGGCGCGCCTCAACCAGAATTCAACCCTAACCGCCCACCCCGTGAGAACCGCTTCGACCAAAATCGTGGCGAAGGCCGTAATGAGCCCCGTGGCGAGGGTGATGAAGACCGCTTTGGTCGTCGTCGTCGCCGTCGCAGAGACCGCTTCGGCAATGAATTGCCTTATCAGGCAAATGGTGGTGGTGAAGAAGGTCAAGGCGACAATGGTCGTCCACCGCGCCAAGATAATCGTGGCGAAGCCGGTGCTGAGCCAAGCTTTAGCGGGTCTAGCGAAACCTACAGCCGCCCATTGAGCGCGCCGCCAAGCGAGTTCGCGGAGCCTACGAGCTTTAGTCAACCACAGGAAATCGTTGCCGCTTCTGAAACCGTACCCGCGCGTGAGCGCCGTCCACGCCCGCCGCGTGCGCCACGGCCAGCACGTGAAGCTACGGGTGAGGACTCAGGCTTTGGCGGGGAATTACCAGCCTTCCTGACGGCCCCTGTGCCGGCCCCCTCTGCTGACTAAAGCAGTCGGTTTTCTCCAAACGCCAAAAGGGCGGCAAGGCTTTGGCTTTGCCGCCTTTTTTCTTGGTACCAATCTTCGCGATTTTGTGGCGCTCGATCCACCCTGCCTAAATGACAGACGTGGCATTCGTACTGGAAGTTCAACAGCTCACAGCATATGTCTATCACCAACCCGGATTGGCAAGTTTTTACAAAAAGCTTGATTGGAGTGAGATGATGAAATTTAGGATGCAGCCCTTGCGCGCGGCCTTGGCCTTAGGTTTTGTGTTGACAACCGTTCTGGTTTCAGGCTGCGACATCAATGCAAAAGTCGATTTTTCTGATGAGAAGGGTGGGACGTTTGCCATTATGAACCCCGTCATTCGCACCCCGATGGCAGGGCGTCCAACGGCAGGGTATTTTGACTTTAACTATAATTACAAGGTCCCAGATCAGATCATTTCAGTCGCGTCACCTGAGTTCAAACGCGTTGAAATGCACGACAGCATCACAGACGGCGGGATGAAGAAGATGGTCAAGCTCGATACGCTTGACCTACCAGCGAAAAGCACAATTAAGTTTGCTCCTGGCGGCAAGCATCTGATGCTGTTTGACCCCACCAGGGTGGTAAAAGCTGGGGAGTTGATCAAAGTTACCTTCGTCTTTGCCGAACGGGAACCCATTGATGTCTCATTTGAAGTGAAAGACGTTATACCAGTTGCGGGCTCAAGCGGGTCACCTGAAACGATGGACCATAGCAAGATGGATCATGGATCGATGGATCATGGCACCATGAACCATGGTGACAAAAAGCCCTGATTGTAAGCCCCCTGCGTGAAGCAGGGCCCTAGGGTCTAGTCGGGACAGCGACACCTCGTTAAACCTGTTCAAGTGACCATTCCACGTGATGCCCAGCCCCGCACTTTTGTTGAACGCGCCCCAACGGCGTGGCAGCCTTATTTGCGTCTATCCCGCTTTGACCGCCCAATTGGGTTTTGGTTATTGGCCCTACCGTGCTTCATGGGGCAATTCTTGGGCCGCGCAGGGATTGGTTTTTCCAGTCTGGACTTGGGCTTGGTCGCCTTATGGGTTATCGGCTCTATCGCCATGCGCGGGGCCGGCTGCAGTTTTAACGACCTCGTAGACCGTGACATCGACGCCAAAGTCGAACGCACGGCTGGCAGGCCCCTGCCCGCGGGTCTAATCAGCGCAAAACAAGCTTTGATCTGGACGCTGGCGCAATGCTTTGTCGGCCTTCTGGTTTTACTGGCTTTGCCCACACCCGCTCAAATCACGGCGCTATGCGCTATTCCGATGGTGGCAGCCTATCCCTTTATGAAGCGCATCACCTGGTGGCCACAAGTTTGGCTTGGCCTCACCTTCAATTGGGGGGTTCTGGTGGGCTATGTGGCTGTAATGGGCAGTCTGGATACTTCAGCCCTAGCCCTTTACGTCGCCTGTGTGGCGTGGACCATTGGCTATGACACCATTTACGCTCAGCAGGATGTTGAAGATGATGCGCTGGTTGGCGTAAAATCCACGGCGCGCCTATTTGGCGATCACGCCAAGCGCTGGGTTGGCGGCTTTTATCTCGCCACGGCGCTCTTGGCCGCTGCGGCATGCCTCATGCGCGATCAACCCGTCGCGAGCCTGATCGTCGGTCTGTGCGGCGTGCTCGCCTTTGGTCTGCATCTGGCAGGCCAAGTCCGGCAAATTCCTGTCACTGGGCTAGCCAAAGAGCCTCTGGCCCTGTTTAAATCTAACAAGACAGCGGGGCTGATCTTGGTGGGGGGCTTAATGGTGCAAGCCTTAGTCGGCTGGGCGCTGTCCTTGGGGGGATTGGGATGAGTGAAGCGTTGGCAGCTTTAGACCCAGTAATGGGGCGCTTAGTCGCCACCCATGGCCCCTGCCCGATCCCAACGCGTGAAAGCCAAAGCGCTTACCAAAGCCTTTTTCGTGCCATCGTCTATCAGCAATTGTCTGGCAAAGCCGCAGGAACGATTTTGGGCCGGGTCCTAACCCTCTGTGGTGACCCAGAGGCTGCACCTGACCCGGCCGATTTCCTCAGTCATTCCGACGAGGATTTGCGCGCCTGTGGCCTATCACGACAAAAACTAGCGGCTTTGCGGGATCTTTCCGCCAAAAGGCTTGAGGGTATTGTGCCCGACAGTGCGGAAATAGACCATCTGCCCGACGAGGAGATCATCTCCCGCCTCACAGCTGTCCGCGGTGTCGGCCAGTGGACAGTGGAGATGTATCTGATGTTCACCTTGGGCCGGCCAGACGTGTGGCCGGTAGATGATCTAGGTGTTCGCAAGGGCTGGATGATCGCCCATGGCTTGCCAGAAATGCCAAAGCCAAAGCCTTTTAAGACCATGGCAGACCATTTGCGCCCGTACCGGACTCAAGTGGCTTGGTATTGCTGGCGCGCGGTTGATA
Organism: Hyphomonadaceae bacterium; assembly: GCA_040383035.1. Taxonomy (GTDB): domain Bacteria; phylum Pseudomonadota; class Alphaproteobacteria; order Caulobacterales; family Aquidulcibacteraceae; genus Aquidulcibacter. The sequence goes on from JBEIEG010000004.1 coordinate 3,277, forward strand.
CGGTGACGCCGGATGCATAAGGGCTGGTTCACGGCATCACTCGCCTTAGGCCTAACAGCCTGCGCGGGCCTGCCAGCGCCACAAGTCTTGCCGCCCGGACAGGCGCTGGTTGGTAAATGGGACAATCAAACCCAGATCAAGGCAGCACCAGCCGGCCTATTGCGCGCCCCTGCCGCAGGAAACGACTATCCTTGGGTGGACGCTCAAAGTGCACAGTTTTTCGAGGTCAACGTCCCGAAGGTCGCCGGGCCAAAAGATCAAGCGATTTACCTGATCTGGCGTAGCGGCGGCGAAACAGGCCCAATCAGCCGCCAACGCTTGTGGGTGTTTCGCCCCCAAGCCAACGGCCATACTTTGATGGACTTTTACGCCTTCAAAAACCCCGAATCTTTCGCGACCGAAGGGCAAGGCTCTGCAGCCTTCCAAACTTTGACGCTTGAGGACCTAACCGCCTATGGCCCTGCCTGCAGCTTGCCGGTGCTTAAGACAGCTACGGGGTGGACAGCATCCATCCCCGCAACGTGTTCGATCACCGCACGGTCGGGGCGCAAAATGACTCTGTCTGCTAACCTGATCTTGGACGGCGACCGCTTCAGCTATCAAGAACAAGGCGTGTTGGAGACCGGGGCCTATGCCTTTAAGGTGCCCGGCGCCCCCGCCTATCAATTCAACAAAAAAGGACCTGCCTCATGACCCTACTCATTCTCGGACTGATCATTTTCTTGGGCTCACATGCTTTCGTTCGATTTCGTGGCCCAAGGGATCAGATGGCAACCAAATTGGGTGCCCAACCCTATCGCGGGGTATTCTCTCTGATCAGCTTGGCAGGCTTTGTGCTGTTGATTTACGGCTATGGCCAATATCGCGCCGCGGGCATGATCCCCGTCTGGAACCCGCCGATGTTTTTAAGCCACATCTCACTTCTGTTGATGTTGCCGGTTATGATCTTATTGGTGGCAGCCTATTCGCCGGGCAAGATTAAAGCAGCCGTCGTCCACCCCATGCTAGCAGCCGTCAAAATCTGGGCATTGGCACACTTTTTGGTCAATGGGGATTTGGGTTCTATTCTGTTGTTCGGCAGCTTCTTTGCTTGGGCCCTTTTTGCCCGCATTCGCCTAGGCAAAGCAGAGCGGGTCTCTGTACCGATGGGGACAGGGGATTGGATTGCGATCGGTGGCGGGGCAGCAGTTTGGATCGCCTTTATCGCTGGTCTGCACAAAATGCTGATCGGCGTGAGCGTCTTTGGTTAAGCTATGGCCGCACCCACAATAGATCCCAAAACAATCTTTACGCCAGACGAATGGGCAGGCTTGCGCCAGCGCAATGACTGGATCGGATTGGGTCTTGTTGCCCATGCGTGGGTGCTCATTGGCTTGGCTGTGGCGCTTTTTGCTTGGGCACCCAACCCAGTCACTTGGCTCATTGCCGTCATGGTGGTGGGCGCACGCCAATTGGGCTTAGCGATCTTGATGCATGAGGCCGCCCATGGTGGCCTCAGCACCAATCAGAAGCTGAATGATTTTGTCGGTCATTGGCTGTGCGGAGCCCCCGTCGGGGCATCCCTTTATCGTTATCGACCCTATCATCTCTCGCACCATCGCAATACCCAGCAAAGCGACGATCCAGACTTGGGCCTTGCTGCTCATTTCCCGATCAGCAAGAAGAGCTATCAGCGCAAATTAATCCGGGATTTGACTGGACAGACATTTTTCAAACAAACCCTTCGGCCCCTATTGGGCTTTCTGCGCGCGCCGGGACGGGCCAGTCCGGAGGCCCGAGCCGCTGCTCTCACATTTTTGGGCTCGCAAGCTGTGATTTTCGTCTTGTTTGCCGCAGCAGGCCAAGCGCTTGCTTTTGTAACCATCTGGCTCGTTGCTCAAGCCAGCTGGTATCCAGCCGTTACGCGCCTGCGCAATATTGGCGAACATGCTTGTGCCACCCCGGACCCGAATGACCCATGGCACCTTGCCCGAACCACACATGCCAACCCAATTGAGCGCTTACTCATCGCGCCCTATTGGGTCCATTTCCATGCCGAACATCATTTGTGGATGTACATTCCCTGCTATCGGCTAGAGGCAACGCATGCGCTCTTGAAGCAGAAGGGTCTGACGGAGCAGATGGAGATTAAGCAGGGCTATCGGCAAATTCTGGAGCTTGCGACTGCAAAGCGCGCCTGAATTTGCCCATGGACTCACGACAGTAAGGCCCATTCCAGTTTGCGAAACGGGCCTTCAGCGGGTTTAGCAACCAGTCAAACAGAGGTATCTGGAAACCTAATGGTCCAAGCTGACAGGCACAGGACTTGCCTCCAAAGGTGGCATCGCGCCGTTCCAGGCCTTGCCACTACCGGGCATATCTCGATCTATAGCCGCACGGTCAGCGGCGTGTATCGTCGAAACCCCACTTGTGGCACATCCGGAGACGAAGATGAGTGAAACTGCGGCAATAGCAACCAAGTTTAACTTCATAATTTCCTCCAAAGTCTGAAGCTATAAGAATAAAAATTGCCTAGATCCCTATCGAAGTTTTCCAATCTCTCGGGTTTCGCGGAGGCAATACAACTTTCGATTTATGGTAAAAGCTATACTCAATCGTGAGTGTGTCAACCATTCAGGCTAAAGATTTTTGGTCCCTGCATAGGCCGCTTGCCGCGGCGCTTGCCTTAAAGAGATAAGGGTCTATGAACGCCACCGCGATTGCATCCTTTATCCTTGCTAACACCCGTCTGCTTAGGCCGCCCCACTGTCCTGAGATAGCCCTGCATCTCGCAGATGAGGCTGTAGCCCTGTGGCAATTGAGTGCCGAGGAATTGGATCAACAAGGCCTGCCTCTCCCGTTTTGGGCATTTGCTTGGGCAGGTGGCCAAGCCTTAGCCCGCTATCTTCTCGACAATCCAGACCTTGTCAGCGACAAGCAGGTCCACGACTTGGCTTCAGGGTCGGGCATCGTGGCGATTGCGGCCAAGTTGTCAGGCGCAGGAGGTGTGACCGCTGTCGATGTTGATCCTTATGCCATTGCCGCAATTGAGCTCAATGCGAGTGCCAATGGGGTCAGCCTTCTAACACTTCAAGGCGATATCATCGGTCAGCCGCTTCTGGCGGACGTCCTCTTAGTCGGCGATTTGTTTTATGAGCGCGAGATAGCAGAACCCCTTTTCTCTTGGCTAAAGCAGTGCCAACGGGCTGGCATTTTGGTTTTGATTGGGGACCCCGGCCGGACCTACTTGCCCAAAGAAGGCTTGATAGAACTCGCGTGTTACCAAATCGAAGTATCACGCGAACTGGAAGATCAAGACATTAAGGTGACGCGCGTTTGGGGCCTCGCTTGACCCTTGCCTGATTGTTCGATTGAAGAACATAGAGAACAACCTATTTAATAGGCGTTATGTACCCCAAGCAAACCCTCGAGAAGGAAACAAAATGAAGCAGTGGATTGTTGCCCTCATAGCGCTTTGGGGTGTGAGCGCCTGCTCTGGCCCGCAAGTTCTAAACCTTGTGGCACAAACACCGGGCCCAGTTCAGCACAATATTGCTTATGGTCCGCTGCCGCGCAACACACTGGACATCTATTCGCCGAAAGTGATGACCTCTGACACGCCTGTTTTGGTATTCTATCATGGCGGATCTTGGCAGTATGGCTCAAAGGATGACTATAAATTCTTGGGCTCTGCCTTTGCCGCGCGTGGCATTCAGACCGTGGTCGTCAATTACCGATTGCATCCAGACGTAATTTTTCCAGCCTTTGTGGAGGACGGGGCCAAGGCCCTTGCCTATACTCAAAAATCCATCGCAAAGGGCCGCCCTGTGTTCATTTCGGGTCACTCCGCTGGGGCCCATATTGCTGCCATGATCGCTCTCGACCCTGAATTTCTTGCCGCTGAAGGCACCAACATTTGTGAAGCTTCGAAGGGCGTGATTGGCATCGCCGGGCCTTATGATTTTACCCCAGTTGAGCCTGTCTTTAAACGCATTTTCCCAACTGAAATTCTGCCCAGCACTAAGCCTATCAATTACGTACGCAACAAAGCCCCGCCGATGTTGTTGTTGCATGGCACCAAGGATACGACCGTCGACCCCAAGCGAAGCGAGCAACTGGCCACGGCCTTAGCTGAGCACCAGAATTTAGCCCAAGTTAAACTTTATTCTGGGGTAGAGCACCTCTATATTATCGGCGCGATCTCACCAGTCGTTCGTCGAAGCGCACCGACTTTGGTCGACACCGTCAACTTTATCCAAGAACAACGATCAGCGGGCTATCCAGGTTGCCGGAACCAGGTCAAAAGCTAATGCGGCGCTTTGACCCTGCCGCGCGAAATGTTTTGGGTGGCCCGCTTGAGGTTTGCTCGTTGAATCCACTGACAGGCTGGTTCCGTAATGGCTGTTGCGAGACAGAAGGGCTGGATCACGGCACCCATGTCGTCTGTGCCGTTGTGACGGAGGCCTTTTTGGCGCATCAGCGCCGCGAAGGAAATGACCTTGTAACCCCGCGCCCTGAATATGGCTTCGTGGGCCTTAAAGCTGGCGATCAATGGTGTGTGTGCTTAACGCGCTGGAAGGATGCGCTAGATGCTGGCTGTGCACCGCCCATCCGATTGGAAGCAACGCATGAAGAAGCCTTGGTTGTGGTGCCTTTGGAAACGCTTAAATCCTATGGGGTGGAGGCCTAGAGCCCATGACAGATCAAGCCGAACCAGCTTTTGAAGATCTTGGCGCGGGCCGTGCCCGCTTCACGATTGTACGCGATACCGGAACTGGTCCAAAACTCTCTGAAATCACGTGGTATCATCGCGCAGATGGGACGCGCGTTTTGGATCATACCTTTGTGCCACTTGCCCTGAATGGCCAAGGCATAGCAGCAATCCTGACTGAAGCTGCCCTCATTTTGGCGCAAAAAGATAAGGTTCACGTCGTGCCGCAATGCTCCTATGTTGCCCGCTGGATCGAGCGACACCCCGCGTGGCAGGATTTGGTGGCGTCCTAGCTAAGGGACAACCAAGCGGCCATTCAGCGCTGCCATCTCTGCCGGGTCAGGCAGTTCCCACATCGTCTCGACAAAGTCGAACATCGAACGGTCGACTTCCATCGCATAGGTTTCACCCTTGTTTGCGTTGCGGGCTTCAACCCGGGCCCAGCGTTCCTCGACCGGCACATCGAGAACATGCAGGACCACAGGAATTTGCGTGTCTTCGGCCAGCTTGGCAAATTTCTGCCGATGCGCTGCTTTAGTAAAGCCCAAGTCCAATATGGCTGGCACACCGATTGAGACGGCCTGCTTCGCCGTTTCAAAAATCATCGCCTCACACCGATCGATGCGCGTCATAGTCCAGTCAAACTCGATTGGCTGTGGGCTATCTTGCCAAAATAAAGTCACCATCCAACCATCAATTGCAAAATGAAGCCCTCTAAGGTCACGAGCCAGAGCTTGCGCGAAGGTCGACTTGCCTGCCCCGGTGGAACCGCAAATCAAATGAAAAGCTACGTCCGACTTCATGCTTGCCCCTCCTCTGGAAATCCGCGGGTACTTAAGTGATGAAGATGGGCCTGTACATCACTCGGCCACGTCGCGCTCAAGGACAAAAAGCGGGCCTTGTGGCCTGCAAACAAAGCGCGGGAGACCTCATCGTAATCTGGCGCGTTTCCGGCCACAGCGGCCATAAAACGATAGAGCGCGTCGCGACCCTGTATAAGTGCGTCCACCCCCTCATTCTCGCGGCGGGCCGCCTCAACCAATTTGCGCAAAGTGACGCTGGCTCCGCCAGGTTGGCTGGCTAGCCAGTCCCAATGGCGCGGCAGAAGCGTGACTTCGCGGGCTGCGACCCCCAGCTTCGGTCGGCCAACCTTGCGTGCGGATGGAATTTCAGCCGGCTGAAGGCGCGCAGTTACATCAGCAATGCTACCGCGCAAATCGAGTTCAATCGGTTGGCTGGTTTCAGCATGAAAGACCAAAATCGAAAGGTTTGGATCCGTGTCCAGCTTTTGTTTCACGGTGCCCGCCACCTCACGCAGAACCCCAAAGGCCAACATGTTAGGCCCAGCAAAGGCTACGGCGGGTAAATCATCCTGATAAGTCATTTTCGGCTCCTGTTGCAACTTATTACCCGGATAAAATAGGGCCCGTCAATATCATCCGGATAAAATTAAGCAGAAGGCGGAGCGCAGCGCACTGTCACGTGACTGAAAACAGGGATGACCTGACCCCTGCCTCGGACTACATGAGGGCGTACGGAGGACACATGGCCTATAAAAGCATGCGCGAGTTCATGGCGCGGTTGGAGAGCGAGCAAAAACTGGTGCGCGTACGCGAACCGGTCTCGACTGTCTTGGAGATGACGGAAATACAAACCCGTCTCTTGGCCACTGGTGGGCCTGCGACGCTCTACGAACATGCGTTAATGGCAGATGGGTCAAAGTCCAATATGCCCGTCCTCACCAATTTGTTTGGTACCGTGGAGCGCGTGGCCATGGGCGTGACCATGGATGGCAAAGACCGCCGAACCGCGCAAGACTTGCGCGAAGTAGGAGAGTTATTGGCCTTTTTGCGCCAACCTGAGCCACCACGTGGCCTAAAAGAAGCGTTTGACCTTTTGCCCTTGGCCAAAACCGTCATGCAAATGCGGCCTAATACGATTTCCGGTGGTGTCTTTGCGAAAGCGCCTTGCCAAGAAGTCGTTTGGGAAGGGGCAGATATTGACCTGTCGCGTTTGCCCATCCAAAGCTGCTGGCCGGGGGAACCCGCACCATTGATTACTTGGCCCCTAATCGTCACCAAAGGGCCCAGCGACAAGCGGCAGGACAATTATAATTTGGGCATCTATCGGATGCAGCAATTGGGCAAAGATCGCGCCATCATGCGCTGGCTGGCCCATCGGGGCGGTGCACAACACTATAAGCGCTGGAAAGATACCAAGCCTGAGCCTCTGCCCGCTGCTGTGGTCATTGGGGCAGACCCCGGCACCATTCTGGCCGCGGTAACCCCTGTCCCAGACACCTTGAGCGAGTATCAGTTCGCAGGCCTGATGCGCGGCCGAAAGCTTGATCTAGTGCCGTGCAAAACCATCCCGATTGAAGTGCCTGCAGAAGCTGAAATCATCATTGAAGGTCATGTGCTTTTGGATGAGTTCGCCGATGAGGGCCCCTATGGCGACCATACCGGCTATTATAATTCGGTGGAAAAATTCCCGATCTTCCAAGTTTCCTGCATCACGATGCGCAAGGATCCGATCTATCTGTCTACTTTTACTGGTCGCCCCCCGGATGAGCCGTCGGTCTTGGGAGAGGCTTTGAACGAGGTTTTCATCCCACTTCTTCAACAGCAATTCCCGGAAATCACAGACTTTTGGTTGCCACCAGAAGGTTGCTCGTATCGGATTGCTGTTATCTCAATGAAGAAGGCTTATCCCGGCCATGCTAAGCGGGTCATGATGGGGGCATGGTCCTTCCTGCGCCAGTTCATGTACACCAAATGGATCATTGTGGTGGATGACGACATCAATGCGCGCGACTGGAAGGATGTGATGTGGGCTGTCTCAACCCGCATGGACCCTGCGCGCGATATCACACTGGTTGACCGCACCCCCATCGATTATCTCGACTTTGCGAGCCCCGAAAGTGGTCTTGGCTCAAAGATCGGGCTCGATGCGACCAATAAGATTCATCCTGAAACGCATCGCGAGTGGGGCGAAGAAATCCGGATGGACAAGAAAGTCATCGATGCGGTGACCGAGAAATGGGGCCGCTTGGGCTTACCTGGCGAAGGCAAGCCTATCTGGAAATAGCGCTTGGCTATCAAGCAAGCAAGTTAAGACGTGGGCTATTCGGTTTAGCGTCTGCTTGGGCGCTATCCACGCGGAGCGCAGTTAACACGACAAGCCCCCCGCCCTACGGCACAGTTAAAGGGTTTGTTTTTGAGGGCTGTTCGCTCGGCTGTGGGCCATCTTTAGGATGGGTGGGGTCGATGTTCTTCTCCGCCTAAGAAGCATCGGTGCAGTCGCGGCAGATATAGCCAATGACGGTTTCCATAGTGAACCTCCTCTTCAGAAGCGGTTACGCGACAGCCAAGCCATTGGTTACAATAAAAATTCGTCTCTGATCGATAACAGAATTTATGGTTTCTACTTCCTTAACCTCGCCTAGCCGCCTCTAACGCTAAGGCCCGCTTCGCCCGATGAACGGCGGCGTCTAACTCTTGTAGAAACCGCGAGCGGTCCGCTGTTGCGAAGGCCCGGGGACCTGCGGTTGCGACCCCCATAGCCCGGAGATGTTCGCCGATTTCGCGACCTGCCAAAGCTGAGCCAATGGAGTCTGGCGTGAAAGGCCTGCCTTGATTACCAATAGCCTGCGCTCCGGCTTTCAGGGCGCGATCGGCCAAGGGAATGTCTTGGGTTATGACAATATCACCGGCCCTGCAACGTTCTGCGATCCAATCATCGGCTGCGTCTGGGCCTGAATCTACAACAAAGCGCTCTATCAGAGGATGATTGGGAATCTGGATAAAATTATTTGCGACGACAAAGGTCCGCAAGCCATATCGCAACGCGACTTTATAGACCTCATCTTTGACGGGGCAGGCATCAGCATCGACAAATAGACGGGTCATGCTGCTTTATGGCCGAAAGCTTAGGTCGGCACCAGCCTGACTTAGGCGAAGGATCAGTCGCGCCAACGTGGCAGTTCGACGAAGCCGGAATAATCCACCATGCGCTGGGGCATTAATTCCTCAAACTGCTCTCGCAAAACACGGGCTAACTTCAAACCAAGATAAAGGGCCAAACAGCCCAATGCGACCACAATAAGACTTGTAATGATTACTGGCATCTCAGTGCCTCCCTACCATTTTTTCTCAAGCTAACACCCGAGTGCTGAAATCAAATAAAATTACACCTCACGATTATGATGAGCCAATTCACTATTTATTAAAGGCTGATTCCATGACGATTTAATGTTATCTGCTAGATGGACAGCCAATCTGGTTTGAAATGAGGGGGCCTACCATGACAGCATCTGCCGCTATCGCATTATATACCGGAATGAATTTACTAATTATTTTGGCACTAATCGGGCAAGTTATCGCTTATCGTCGGCGCGAAAAGATCACCCTCGGAGACGGCGGATTTCCGCCGCTAATTCGTGCTATCCGCGCGCACGCCAATGCGACTGAAATAGCCCCTATTGCTTTGATCGGTTTGATTGCCCTGGCCATGGCAAATGTACCGCTTTGGGCCATTCATATTGGCGGATTGAGTCTCACCCTTGGACGTGCGCTGCATGGGTATGGATTGAGCCGCGATGAAGGGCCAGCCTTTGGTCGCATGGCCGGCATGATATTGTCTTTGACAGCTTTGTTCTGGATTGGCGGAACTTGCATCTGGGTTGCCCTTTAAGCGAAAACCGTTTCGCCCAAATGATAAAGGGTCGCTACCCGAAAGCAGCGACCCTTCAGCCCCCAAAAGCGCTATAAAGGCGCTCTTAGCTTAAAATACGCCTTGGCCAACGCCACCATCTACAAACATTGAAGAGCGATAAGTTGCGGTTTGCTGGGTTGTCGACTGACGCGTGTTTGTAAAGGTCTCAGTCCGGGTGATCGTGGCATATTTGATGCCAGGACCAAAGCGGCGCAATAATGAGCGTTCGTTACAATCGGCTTCAGCCTTTTGCGCCATGCACTGAACTGTGGCGCCGCCGACAGCCCCTTTGTCGCTCCGATAAACTAAAGCCTGACCTTTTTGGCACGAAATGGTACGGCCACCATCGAAGTTAGCTTCGCCATTGATCGTTTTGCCAATGGTCACGTCCATGCGGGTCCCGGCCATGCAGCGGAAGACTTCGCCATCAAACTCAGCACCAACTTTGGCATCGCCATTCGTGCGCGAAGCAGGGTGTGGCATGCCGCGGTCATCCATACAGACAGCACGGATTGCAATCGTTTCTGTAATGGTGCGGCTGTCCTGGAATTGTTCCATTACTGTAGCTGTTTGGCCACCCGAGACTTGCAAGCCATCGATCAAGCCAGTGCTCACAGGCATGGGAGCAGAGAAGCCACCGCCACCGCCGCCAATATAGACGCCGCCGCCACCGCCGCCGCCGCCGACAAATGTGGTGCTACCGCCGACATAAGTGTTGCCACCTACATGCACATTGGTGCCACCGAAATAGCTGCCGCCGACGCTGACATTCACGTTCGGGCCGGGAACATAGACATTCGGCACGCCGACGATGTGGCCAGTAGCAGAGCCGCAGCAACCGCCAGATGGACCTTTCACGACTGGGATATTTGTTGTGCTGTTGCCGCTGGTGCCACAGCCATTGCAGCCACCCGCTTGAGCGGATGATGCCATAAAGGCCGCGAGAAGTGTGGCTGCGGCGATGTATCGAACTGAAACACTCATGGTGGGACTCCCCAAAATTTACAGAACCATTCAGCAAGTCCGGCGCCAATTTCGCGCGTGTGGAGAGTATGGGCGCTCTAAGTCACCGATCTGGTTTGGCATGAGACATGCGCAGCCGATCGGAAAGCAGCCAAAAGGCGACGACAACCGAGGAAATAAACATGTACTACGGCGCGCTCCATCCAGAAAGCCGGGCATTCTTGAGCTCTTGGCAGGCCCTAAACGGGCTGTCAGACCAATCTGAGTCAGGTTCTGCTATGTCAAAAGACGCGTCATCCATGATTGGACGTATCTTTTTGGCGCAGCGAGCAAGTGAAGGCGTCTTCACCTTTAAGACCGTCGGCAGTGACTTGACACTCTGGACTGGTAGAGACCTGCGTGACCATGATGTCGCAAGCCTCTTCCATGGCGCAGATCGAAATTTGATCCGCGCCCTACTGGAATCCGCGATTACGGGACCAGGTCCCGCATTAGCCCGCGCTGCCGCCTTTGGTGCCGGGTATGGGCAAAGAACAGAAGTTGAATGGGTGTTTCTACCCTTGACGGATAGATCCGGTGCGGATCGGGTTTTGGGCCTGCTACAGCCGATCAACCAAGCGCAGTCGATTTCCAAGCCTGTGCTGCGCTTTTCATTGACCGCCTTGTTGCCACCAACCCCTGAAATGCCTGTTCGTCAGGGTCTACGCCTAGTTGTCAGCCGTGACTAATCGATTGGTCGTTCGGTTGTGATCCAGTTTGAAACTGCAACGCAGCCAACTCCGCATAAAGGCCACCTTTGGCAATCAATTGGTCGTGCGTGCCCGTTTCAACAATACGCCCTTGGTTCAGCACTAAAATGAGATTGGCACGACGGACCGTGGACAGGCGATGCGCGACCACAATCGTCGTACGATTGGCAGCAAACCGATCTAAGGCATCTTGAACTCGCGCCTCAGAGTCTGAGTCTAATGCACTGGTAGGTTCATCCAGCAACAAGATAGGGCTATCGCGCACGATAGCGCGAGCCAGAGACAAACGTTGGCGCTCCCCACCTGACAGGCGCGTCCCCCTTGGACCAACTTGGGCCGATAGACCGTCGGCCAAGCGATCCACAAAGTCGCATGCTGCGGCGGACAAGGCCGAGCGAATGGCAGCTTCATCCGCGCCGGGCAACCCCATGGCAACGTTATCGGCAATAGAGGCGTCAAAAAGCGTTGCATCTTGGCTGACCAAGGCAATGTGCTGACGCAAGCTCGCCAAAGTCGCTTGACCAATGTCTTGCCCGTCAATCAGGACCCGTCCGGCGCTGGGATCGAACAATCGTGGGATCAGATTAAGTATTGTGGACTTGCCAGAGCCAGACGGCCCAACCAAAGCCAAAGTCTGGCCAGGCTCTGCCGTAAAGCTGACATTATCCAAGCCCGCGGTGCCATTAGGCCAGTTGAAGCCAACATTTTGAAACTCAATCCGTCCTGGGCCACGGGTCAGGGTTAATGCCTGCGGCCGGTCTCCAATGCTGGGGGTTTCATCCAAGACAGAGAAGAAGCGCTCTAAAGCTGAAAGCCCTTCCTGCAGGACACTGTTTAAGCCACCGAGACTGCGGATCGACTGAGCTGCCAAAAGAAGTGAGGCGATAAAGGCCGTCAGCGTGCCGACGCTGGCTGCCCCTTGGCTGATGCGAAAGCCAGCAAATGCAAATACCCCAGCAATGGCAAGCCCGCCCAAAACTTCGAGGATGGGATCTACCCGGCCCTTCTGCTCAGCCATTTTTAGCAAGAGCGACATTCGGGTCAACAGCGCTGTCCCAACGCGATTGCTTTCGGCCTTTTCCAAGCCGTAGGTTTTAACCAAGCGAATGCCGCCTAAACTTTCCTCAACCACACCTGCAAGGTCTGCCGCCTGATGTTGCGCTCGCGCAGCAGTTTTACGCAGCCGCGCCCCAATCATGGACACGGGGCCGATCGCCAAGGGCAGGATGACAAGGCAGACCAAAGCCAACTGCCAATCACCCATGAGCATGACACCGACGACGCCGACCAAAGTAAGAATGTCCCGGATAAGACTGTTTGCAGCGCGCAACACAGCCTCTCGAACGGCATTGATGTCGTTTAGAAATCGAGCTGAGAATGCCCCCGATGGCTCACTGCTGAGGCGAGCGAAATCTAAGGTCAATAGCTTGGCAAACAAGTCCTGTTGCAGCTTGGTGGTAGCAGCTAGCGCCACTCGATTGGTTAAGACCGTGGAAGTATAAAGCGCGATGCCCTTGATCAGGGTAGCTGCAATAATCGCCAAGGGCCCAATCGTAGCCATGGCGGCGGGGGGCAGCCAACTGGGCGTGCTGACTGTAGCAGGGCTTTCGTCCGTGCTCAGATTAGCTAAAGCATCGATGACTTGACCAAAAAGCCAAGGATAAGAAGCGGAAGCGGCCGCAACTACCGCCATCAACAAGGTGGCTATCCACAATACACCCGCATGCGGTTTCAGCCAGCCCGACCAAAACCGCTTGACCAGATCGACGCTTTGCGCCGACTGCGTGTCAGGGCCTTTAGTGATCGTCTTCATCCGGGGTTGGGCCGTTGGGATCAATCAAACGGTGGGCATGGATCACAAAATAACGCATATGAGCATTATCTACCGTGCGCTGGGAAGCGCTTTTCCAAGCATCACGGGCTTCGGCATAATTGGGATAGGCTCCAACAAAGTCCATCGCCTTCAGATCGCGAAACTCCACATCCTCAAGGTTCTGTACTTCTCCACCGATGACGATGTGGAGCAATTGCTTCTTTTGGACGGCTTTTCGTTCCATTTCTTCCTCACGACAGTTTTACATGGTGGACGCGATCAATGAGTAAGGGATGTAAGGGCTTGCCCGCAACAACCAGACTTTTTTGAAGTGGTACTAGCTGATTGTAAATAAAGGCTGCACCTTCATGTGTGGTCGCCAGCGCGCCTGCCTCGTTCACGATTACATGTGCGGCAGCTAAGTCCCAGTCGCTTTTAGCCGAAAGAGCGATTGCGCCATCATAGTGACCCGCCGCAACTAGGCACATGCGATAGGCAATCGAGTTGCGGGACACGACATCCATTTCCGGCCAAGGCGTTGGCCAAGCTGGGTGTCGGAACATGCTGGGGTCGCCCAGCATTGCGCATCCTTCCAACGAATCCACGAGGCTGGGTTGGATCGCGACGCCATTCAGGCGCGCGCCGCCACCTTGAAATGCATCAAACATCTCACCAGTCGCAGGATTGAACACCACCCCTAAAACTGGCTTACTTTCTGCCAATAGGCCGATACAAATCGTGAAATGCGGCTTTGCCTTTATAAACGCACGTGTACCATCAATCGGGTCAACGACCCAGCAGAAGCGCGCGGACTGTCGCGACTGATCGTCAACGGTTTCTTCCGATAGCCAACCATAATCAGGGCGCTTGGCTAACAAGCGCTCCTTGAGCAGAGCATCAATCGCCAAATCAGCATCACTGACCGGATTATTGGGTGATTTATCGCGCACATCCATCTGCGTGCCGAAATAGCGCATAGCAACGGCACCCGCTTCTGAAGCGGCCTCCAATGCTAGCGCCAGATCAGCCGTCAAATTCATGCCCTATGCCCCCGCAATCGTCATGGCTGGGATCAAAAGACTAGGACATTGTAGCGATGCACGACCATCATAATCATTGCCCGGTACCAGCGTAGCGTACATGTCCAGCATGTTACCCGCGACGGTGATTTCATTGACCGGGCGTACTATTTTGCCATTCTCAAACCAAAGACCCGAAACACCTACAGAATAATCGCCCGTGTTCTGGTTGAAACTGGGAGACAGGGTTTCGATTACCACAAGGCCATTACCCGCTTGCGCCTGTAATCCCGCGAGGTCATGTTGGCCCGGCATCACGGTTACGTTGCTTGAGCCAATGCCCGGTGCCCCACCGGGGTTCATGCTGGCATGGCCTGTTGACTTCAACCCCAATTGTTTGGCGCTGGAGGTATTAAGCAGCCAAGTTTGCAGCACGCCATCAACAACCAGATCGCGGGCTGCCACGGGTAAGCCTTCGCCATCAAACGGGCGGGACGACCACCCCCCCTTTTCCAAGGGATTGTCGGTAATGCGAATGTTGGAGGCAAACACCTGTTGGCCCAACTTATCGCGCAAGAAGGAAACGCCACGAGCCACGGAGGCGCCTGAGATGGCACCTAGAAAGAAGCTGATCAGACGGCTCGCCACCCTATTTTCAAAGATGACCGGCGCGACACAGCTTTCAAGTTTGCTGGCACCCAAGCGCGCCAACGTGCGCTCGCCTGCAGTGCGGCCTATGACAGCGGACGCCTTCAAATCTTTCAAAAAACGGCTGGAGTCGCTATCCCAATCGCGCTCTTTATGGTCACCGCGTTCAGCAATGGCAGACAGACCTAAGCCCCAAGATGTGCCGCGATAGCCGCCCCTAAACCCGTTGCTTGCGCCATACACCACTTGGCTTGCGCCCCATTCAGCGCCAGAGCCCCCGGAATTGGTGATACCTTCAAGGTCCAAAGCAGCAGCCTCGCTCTCCAAGGCGCGGGTTTCAAGATCGGCTATATCGGCTTCTGTGTTGTCCCAGAGCTCGAGATCAACTTGGTCTTTCGCAAGTTCTCCGGCTTCGGGTAGGCCACACCAAGGGTCTTCCGCCGCAGCTTTTGCCATGGCCACGACCCGTTCGGCTAAAGCATCTAAGGCGGCCAAACTGAAATCAGACGTTGAGGCTCCGGCTTGTTTTTTGCCGATCATGACACGCAAGCCTGCTGAGCGGCTTTCCTCGCTTTCAACAGATTCCAATTGGCCGAGCCGCACCGAGACAGACAAGCTTTTGCGGTCCAAACATGCCGCATCGGCTGCTTCAGCACCTAGGGATTTTGCACGGGACAGGAGCCGGTCAACGGCTGCATCAAGATTTGAGCTCATAGATTACTTCTAAAGCGGGTTTGACTCGATGCGAAGTCAATTGCGCACAAAAGCTTCAGTGCGCCCATTTTAGACTCTGATAGCCCCGCCCCAATAAACGAGGCCTCTAAAGTGCGGAGTCGAGATCCGTGCTGAGCAATTGTTCTGCAAAGGCGTCTGCGTCAGCTGCCAAGGCTTTCTGTTCGGTCTGCCAAGACTGAAAATAGACAAAGCCACCGATACCTAGAACCAAGCTCGCAGCCAAAGCGCCAAAGGTCTTGACCCAATCATGCCGCGGTGCAGCTTGAGCGCTGAAAGCAGCCATCGCGGCCGCTTCAATACGGGCAGCAGGCATCTCTGGCACTGGACTGGCGTGATTTAACACATCGGCCAAAGCCTTATTCAACGGGTGATGGTCTAGGATACTCATGCTGCATGTCCTTCCACGGACGCTTGTAACAAATCGGCCTTCTCAGGCGCAAGGGCCAGCCGCAAGGCGCGTCGGCCTCGAGCCAGAAGTGATTCCACGGCATCAACACTAATGCCTAAGACTTCACCAACGTCTTTGGCGGCCAGTTCCTCAAAATGGGTGAGGATGATCGCGGCCCGTTGGCGATCGGGTAAGCTCGCGAGAGCAGCATCAACACAATCGCGCAAGGCGGTTTGATGCAGCCGTGTGTCGGGCATTGGGCCGGGATCGAGCGGCTCGGGCGCTTGGTCCTCATCCACAAAGCGTCCGGCTTTTCGCAGACGGTCAAAGCAAAGGTTGGTGGTCACTTGGTGCAGCCACGTCTCAACCCTTGCCCGACCGGTTTGCCAAGTTGGCAGGACCTTCCACAGACGGATCAGCGCTTCTTGCGTCACATCCTCCGCCTCTGTGGCATCTCGAAGGAGGCGCCAGCTAAGCCGCCACAGCTTGGGCGAGACAGCCTTGACTAAAGCGGCAGCCGCGGCGCGGTCGCCGCGGCCTGCTTTGGCGATCAAGCCCGCCAGGGGATCAAAGACGAGGGGGTTGGACACGCTAGGAGACCCTGTTCTGATTTACCAGGGGCGACCGGGTCCACGACGTGGTCCACCTTCACGGCCTTGACGGGCAGCAGCAGCAGCTTCTTCGCGGGTCAAGCGACCATCCTTATTGGCATCAGCACGCTCAAACATCGGATCAGGGCGGCCAATCCATTCGTCGCGACTAATCTTACCGTCCTTGTTGGCGTCGTAGGCCGCAATAGGCGGCGGTGGAGGCGGCCCATCGCGGCGATCCTTCTTCCGGTCACCCATTTTACCCCGCATGGCATCGAGCTCATCGCGAGTGACACGACCATCCTTATTCGCATCGAGGCGGGCGAACATCTGAGCCGAGCGTTCTTGCATTTTGGTTTGCTTTTCTTGCATGCGGGCAGCCATCGCGGCGTCAAACTCTGCACGCGTGACCGCACCATCTTTATTGGCGTCAGCAAGGCTCATTAAGTCGCGGCCCTCCCGGGGTTCACGCGGTGGTCCTTGCATGCCATCTGGACGAGGTGGACGGGGCGGACGGGCGGAGCGCATTTCTTCGTCGGTGATAAAGCCATCTTTATTCTTATCTGCCCGATCAAACATAGCCGTGCGCGCGGTGCGCACTTCGTCCATGGTAATGGCGCCGTCCTTATTCAGGTCTGCGCGTTCAAAAAAGCCTGGACCTTCCCCTGGAGGGGGCGGTGGGCCTTGCTGGGCTAAAACGGGGGTTGCCAACATCATCAAGCCAGCGGTGGCAAGAACTATCTTTAAACGCATGATCTGGTTCCTCTATGCAGCTGACCTCGGGGGAGAAGGCCACGCTTGTTTGTGATCTGCTTTTAAAACGCGGCTGGAAGTCTATTCCGTCGAAGCGCCTGCAATCTCATTAAAATGATGGAGAATAAGGGCGCGCGCATCATCATACATCGCGATCGCTGTTTGGAAGTCCGGTGCATCAAGGCAGTGCGCGACCGCTTGGGTTAGGCCAGTAGCTGCCGTGATCGGGTCGAAATCAGAGCCTGCAGCGACGGCGAGTAGTTGTCGCACATTCTGCAGGACAGAGCCCGCCTTGACCAAGCGCCCTGCCTCTTCAGGGTCCAGAAACCCATAATGTGCGAGCGCTTGGAGTGCTTCAACCGTGTTGGCGTGAATGATAGGTTTGCCGGAACCTGCAGCCGCTAATTGATGATATTGCGCAAAGAACTCCAGATCGATCAGCCCGCCACGCTGCCGCTTCACATCCCAGCCGCCGCGCACCGGATGGGCGGCAACCATTTTTTCGCGCATGGCAACGATTTCGTTGGCCAAAGTCTCAATTGGCCGCGGCTTCTGTAAAACCTTCTCCGCGAGACCCGCGATCTCAGCCATAAGACTTGCGTCCCCTGCCACTGGGCGCAAGCGCGTTAGGGCCTGAAATTCCCAAGTCCAAGCTTGGCTGTCATAATAGCGCTCCAGCGCAGACAGTCGCACCGCAACTGGACCTGCCCTACCCGAAGGCCTTAGCTGCATATCCACTTCATAAAGGCTGCCTTCGGCGGTCTGGACCGACAGAGCTGAAACCAAGCGCTGGGTAAGCCGCGTATGCCATTGTTCGCCACTGATCGGGCGCTTGCCATCAGACTCACCGTCTGCATCGGCAACATCATAGACAATCATCAAGTCGAGATCGGAATCTGCAGCCAATTCCTGCCCACCAAGCTTCCCCCATGCACAGATCGCCACCCGCCCAGGGATAAGGCCATGGGCTTCCGCCATAGCGTCGTAGGCAACTGGCAGAAGCGCAGAAATGCTCGCTTCGGCAAGGTTTGAATAAGCAAGTCCTGCTTCCTCAGCCTTAGCGCGTCCGTGCAACACCTGAAAGCCAATGCGGAACATTTCCTCGCGGTGCGCGCGGCGCAGAACATCGAGAGATTCTTCAAAGCCATGCGCTTGCGTTAGGCTCGTGCGCAAAACCTCTAAGCGTGTCTGAGGTTCATCCATAGAAAGGGGTGCCGAGAAACGCGGCGAGAGCATCGCGTCCAAAATGGCGGGTCGTTGTGCGAGCACTGCGCCTAACCGCGGGGCCAGCGCCAAAGTCGCACACGTCTCCTTCAGGATGCGTGGCTCAGCCTTAAACAAAGACAAGACCTGAACACCCGCAGGGAGTGCAGCAAAGAAGTCCTGAAAGCGCACGAAGCCCGTGTCAGCTTCCCCGGTTGCTGCAATGGCTTGTAACAAATCAGGCGTTAGGGCCGTTAAAAGCTCCCGCGCCCGTGCAGTGCGCGTTGCCGGCACATGGCCATGATGCCAAGCGCGAATCGTGCGGGCAATCTGCTTGGGCTCGCTAAAGCCCAATGACGCGATGGTCTCAATTGTTTCAGGGTCGTCTTCCACGCCTGTAAACACCAACGAACCAAGAGGACTTGATAGCGACTTGCTGTCAGGAAACAGTTCGCGCACGCGGTTTCGCACCATCTCGCGGCAGGTCCTGATATCACGGTCGAGGGCGGCAAGGTCTGCATGGCCAGACAAAGCAGCAACGCGGGCGCGCCGGTTTGGGTCGGCAGGTAGTTTATGGGTCTGCTCATCATCGAGCATTTGGATCCGATGCTCGATGGTGCGCAAAAAGCGATAACCCAAAGCCAGATCATCGCGGGCCGCCGCATCAATGCGGCCAGCAGCCACAAGTGCGTCAAGAGCCTGCAGCGTGCCCCGAACCCGCAGACTAGAGTCGCGGCCCCCTAGAATGAGTTGTTGCGTTTGGGCAAAAAACTCAATCTCGCGAATACCACCCCGGCCCAGTTTAACGTCAAAGGCTGGGTCATCTAGGTCAGTAGAGCGACGGACAGCGTGTATTTGCCGGAGAATGGATTGCACATCGTCAATCGCGGCAAAGTCTAAATTCTTGCGCCAAATGAAGGGCAGCAAATGCGTCAAAAGACTGCCAGCCGCCTCAAAATCCCCACCAATGGCGCGCGCTTTGATAAAGGCTGCCCGCTCCCAATTCTGACCAACACTCTCATAATAGGCTTCCGCCGCACGCAAAGACACGGCAACCGGGGTTGAAGCTGGGTCGGGACGCAGACGCCAGTCGACCCGAAAGACATAACCCTCTGCCGTTACCTCTTCGAGAATGCGGGAGATGGCCTGTACCTGGCGGACACATACACTACTGGCAGCATCTTGATCCTCTGGACGAAACGCATCTCGATCAAAGAACGCGGCAAGATCAATGTCGCTCGAATAATTGAGTTCTTGCGCGCCATGCTTGCCCATCGCAATGATGAAGAGACCCGGGACCTGATCGGGCGTCAGAAAGCTTGCCAGATCACGACTAGCAGCAGACCGACTGGCCAAAATCATGGCGGTTTGGGTGGCTTGGTCGGCTAAGTTGGATAACGCCAAGGTCACCGCGCCCAAGTCCAGACGCCCACTCAAATCGCCAAGCGCACAGGCTAAGTGCGTATCGGCTTTCGCGCGACGTAGCGCTGCCATGGCCTCTGGAACACCAAGCTCGGCCGCCTTCTGGGCACTAATCAGACTGGCAGCAAGGACTTCAGAGACTTGACCAGACAGGAGGGCACTGGCCGCCTCTGGTCGCCTTTGGCTTAAACGATCGAGGTATGGGGCAACAAGGCGCGCTGCCGCCAAGGCATCTGGCAAAGAGCCTATGGACTTAACACCGACCATTAGGCTTTAAGCGGCAGGATCAGCCGCGCCTCTAGACCGAAACCATCGCCGCTTGGCAGGCCATCAGCCAAAACAAGCCGCCCACCGTGTAATTCCGCAATCGCCACCGCTAAGGACAGCCCAATGCCAGACCCCGGCAAAGAACGTGCGCTATCTAGTCTTACAAATCGTTCAAACACATGGTCACGCTGGTCGACCGGAATGCCAGTCCCACTGTCGCAGACACTGATCGACATTTGATTAGCAGGAAGGCGCTTGGCAGTAAGCCGCACCTCGCCTTCACGTGTATATTTGACCGCATTATCCAAGAGATTGGAGATGGATTGCGCCAAGAGAGATCTGTCGGCCATAATCATGAGTTCAGGCTCAATTTCAGCTGTAAAGACCAAGCCCGCTTCTTCGATCACCGGCTCAAACAAGTCTGCCAATTGGCCAATCAAGAGGCTGACATCCAAGGGTTCGAGCTTACCACCTTCACCAGCTTCCAAGCGGGACAATCGCAGCACAGCATTAAACGTCGCGACGACACCGTCCAACTGGATCAAGGCGTCTTCAATCGCATCGCGCAAGTCTTCGGTTGTTTGCGCCTTTGCGGCTGCTCCTTCTAAACGTGCCCGCAGCCGGGTGAGTGGGGAGCGCAAGTCATGCGCAATGGAATCCCCCGTGGTGCGCGCGGCAGCGACCAAACGGTCAATCCGCTCTAACATCGCGTTGAGGTCTTCGGTTAGATCATCAAATTCATCGCCGTCACCGGGCCTAATCGTCCGCACGGCTGCCCGACGCTTCAAGTCGCCAGCCATAACTGCCCGCGTTGTCCGGGTCAGTTCATCAACGCGTCCAGCGGCCTGTCGTGCAGCCAGAAAGCCACCAATCAGCGCAAAAGCTAATACTCCTGCCCCGCCCATCCAAATGACACGCGCAACATGGTCTGCGATCTGCAAGCCAGGCCCCAAATCGCGGGCAACAAACAGGCCAAATCCATCTGGTCCCGCCAAAAACAAGCCCCGCGCTCGTCTGCGCTCAACTCTGCCAGTCTCCAAATCAGGGCGTTCATAACTAAAGCCAGAGGCAACAGCACGCTCGGGCTGGAGCGGGCTTCTAGGGTCTGGTTTGTTGATTTGAGAAAGGTCGAGTGGGACAACGTCAATATTGCCAGACAACACTCTGCCGTCAGGCTGGACCAACACATAAAGAGAGTCACTGGCCCGCGCCGCACGCTGGATGACTTCCATGTTAAGGCCATCGACATTTTGCCGCTGCCAGATTTCCGCCAATTCTAAGAGTTCGCGGCGGGCAAACCGATCTGCCTCCAAACCCAATCGGCCAACGGTCGTGGCATAGAGAAAGCCAAGCAACAGGATCGCGAAGCCCGCGAAGAGCCCTGCAAATGCCATAGCGACGCGAAACGTCGTGGTGCGCATCAGCGACCGCAATGGCAAGAGCAGCTTTTTAATCATCAGGGTTAGGCTTCGAGCCGGTACCCGGCACCACGCACCGTGTGCAGCATGGGCTTATCGAACTCACGATCAATTTTTGATCGCAAGCGCGAGACATGAACGTCGATCACATTGGTTTGTGGATCAAAGTGATAGTCCCACACTTTTTCCAGCAGCATGGTGCGGGTCACCACTTGGTTGGCGTTGCGCATCAGATATTCCAGCAGGCGAAACTCGCGCGGCTGAATGTCGATCTTACGACCTTCGCGACGGACGACTCGGGCCAACAAGTCCATCTCCAACCCACCGACCTTTAGGTGGGTCGAGGGTGCACCGCCTTCGTGACGACGTCCCAAGGCTTCAACGCGGGCAATCAGTTCGCTGGCGGCATATGGCTTTGCCAAATAATCATCGCCTCCAGCCTTTAGGCCTTCCACCCGATGCTCGACATCGCCCAACGCAGATAAGAACAACACAGGGGTTGCGATACCGGCCGTGCGTAAGTCTGCAACAACACTTAGGCCGTCTTTCTTCGGCAGCATGCGGTCAAACACTAGAACATCAAATGCCCCACCGCGCGCCATCAACTCTCCCGTTGGACCGTCTGCGGCCAAATCAACCACATGGCCAGCTTCTTCCAGAGCACGCCGCATATAGAGTGCGGTATCTCCAGCATCTTCAACAATGAGAACACGCATCGGATTTTCCCCCTGATGGCGCCAATTACTTTTTAGGCTGTGACTTAGATGCCGCTTCCAAGGGCAGAGGCACAAACCCGCCACCGCCATTTTGGCTTTGCACAAAGAGCCCGATGAAAGAGCGGCCTGCAGCACGAGCAGCTTCAATGGCTGCATCGAGTTCTTCGGCAGAGCGAACTTCCTCGTCATTGGCCGTCAAAATGGCATCGCCTGCGCGAATGCCCCGCTCTGCTGCGCGAGAGTCCGGATCAACCTCCAAGATCAAAACACCTGGTTCGTTTGCAGGAAGGCGCAGACGGGTACGGGCTTGTGCCGACAACGGCCCCACACTTAGCCCAAGAACATTGGTTGCAGGGCTCGCTGGCGGGGTTGCATCTGCACCGGCTACTGGGTCCGCTTGGCTCAATTGCTGCTCAGAAGGACGTGCCGCAATGGTTACCTGCACAGTGCGACGAACACCCTTAGCGCCTGCTACATCCAAGCGAACCACATCACCGACGCGGGTTTGGCCGACACGGCGGGTTAAATCGGCAGACCCTTCAATCTTTGTACCGTTGAACGCCACGACAACATCGCCGCGCTTCAAGCCTGCTTTCGCCGCCGGGGCACCTGGCGTGACACTTCCGATCATGGCACCTTTAACATCGGCGCCTAAGCCCCAGCTATCAGCCATTTCACGGCTGACATCTTGGATCACAACGCCCAGCCAGCCGTAGGTGACCTTACCTTGCTCAATGATTTGCTTGGTTGTCCGATCAGCCAAGGCGGCTGGAATTGCGAAGCCAATGCCGACATTGCCGCCAGAGCGGGAGAAGATTGCGGTATTCACCCCAATCACACGACCGCTCATATCAAAGGTCGGACCGCCAGAATTGCCGGGGTTAATCGGCGCATCGACCTGAATAAAGTCAGCAATATTACCTTCATTGCGAATGTCGCGACCCAGAGCTGAGACGATCCCTGCAGTCGCCGTGCCGCCTAGACCAAACGGATTGCCGATCGCGACCACCCAATCACCAACGCGGACACGGGCTTCAGGGGCGAATTGTACATAAGGAAAGCTTTTGCCTTCGACCTTTAGCACCGCTAGGTCTGTCCGCTCATCACGGCCAACGACGGTTGCCTTCAATTCGCGACCATCTTTCAAAGTTACGTTAATTTCCTTGGCCTTTTCCACCACATGATTATTGGTGACGATATGGCCAGTCGATGTAATGAAGAAGCCAGAGCCGCCGCCGCGCTGCTCACGCGGGCGGGCTTGATTGCCGCGTTGGTTTGGCATTTGTTCGAAGAAGCGACGCCATTGCGGCGGCATACCCTCTAGATCATCTGCAGATGGACGTTGAGTGTCCTCGTCGGCAAGTGCGACCACTTCCAACGACACCACAGCGGGCGATACGCGCTCAACCAGATCGGCAAAGCCAGGCAGCATCGCAGCAGCTTTCGGCGCTTCTGTTTTGATTTGTTGGGCGGTAGATACGCTTGGCGACAAAATCTGACCTGCACCAAACGCCGCCACGGCTAAAGCCAGCGCCGCAGCCCCAGTCAGGACCGGACGACGCAAAAAGCGATGTGCTCGGGTCTTCTGCGCCACAGGGCCAGAAAGTGTGGTTGGGTCTTCACCGTGCTTATCCAACGACATGAAACTTCATCCTGCTGTATGCATCGACCCGCCATTCGAGCCGTGTGTTGGATGCATTATGACAGGGCTAAGATGGCCAGACCATGGCCAAAACATTACAATGTTGTAAGAAAACAGCTTGGCGGATGAACATGCTGTTAGAATAAAGCCTCAGTCTTTGGTGGCCTTGCTTTCAAACTCCTTCAGGGCTGCCATTGCCTGAGCGTCATCCACTGCCGGGGCCGACATCGGTGCTGCTTGGGAGCGTCGGCTTGCCAAGTAAAGACCTAGCCCCCCAAGCAGTAGCAAGACCAATGGCGCGCCCCAAAGCGCAAAGGTATCGATCCCGATTCGCGGTCGAAGCAGAACAAACTCGCCATAGCGGTCGGCAAAGAAGCGCCGAACTTGGGTATCGCTATCGCCTGCTGCAACGCGTTCGCGAATGGCTTTGCGCATGTCTACCGCAATCTCAGCCGACGACAGGGCCACCGGCTCGTTCTCACACACAACACAGCGAATCTCGCGGGCGAGGCTCTGTGCCCGGGCTTCCAACACAGGGTCACTCAGAGGCGCTTCAACCGCTTGCACGCCTTGAGGTACGGCGAGCAAAGCCAGCCATACCATCACTAGGAGCGAAAGCAGCGCGCGTCTCATTCAGCAGCTACGCCAACATTGGTTGGGTCAACTGGGGGTACCACACCAGTGCCACGCTTCGGCTTGGCTGGTTGAGGTGCGCCAATACGCAAGCGGCGATCAGTCAGGCTGATGCCTCCACCCAGTGCCATTAGGAAGGCTCCGCCGAAAATCGCAAGCACCAAGGGGTTCCAGTAAAGTCGTACAGTCCAAGCCATGCGACCATTGATCTCAGCTGGATCACCTAATGCTGCATAGACATCGCCAGCAAGAGATGAGCGCAAGGCGACTTCCGTAGTTGGCATCCGCGCGGCGGGATAAAAGCGCCGTTCTGGTGCTAGCGTAATTTCTCGCTTGCCATCCGTGACAACCAATTGTGCGCGGTCAGCATAATAATTGGGACCTTCTTCGGCAGTGACCGCTTTCAAAGTTACGGTGCGTCCTGCAAACTGAGTTGTCTCACCCAAGCCTAGGGAGGCGGTGTGCTCAACACGGAAGGCGGTTTCAGAAACCGCTCCCAACACAAACACACCCATGCCCAAATGCGCAACAGTCATGCCCCACGCCGCGCGCTGCAGCCCTTTGACACGGGCCCAGACTTGAGCTGCTGGCAACTTACCAAAGCGGACGCGGTCGAGCACTTCGGCAATCGCGCCGCAAACCAACCAAGTACCGAGACCAATCCCGATTGCTGCCAAGGCTTTCCCGCCCATCAAGGCCCAACTCAAGGTGATGGCCAGCGCGGTCAAGGCGGCTGCCACCCAAAGGCGCTGCAACACGGCCATCAAATCCCCGCGCTTCCACGCCAAATAGGGCGCGACCGGCAAAGCCAAAAGGACCAAGGCCATCAGTGGGGTAAAGGTCAGATTGAAATAGGGTGGCCCAACTGACATAGCGCGTTTGAACACAGCCTCACCCAAAAGCGGGTAGAGCGTACCAACCAATACGGTGGCGGTGGCGACAGTGAGGAACAAATTGTTCAAAACCAAAGCCCCTTCCCGACTGATCGGGGCAAAGAGGCCGCGATCAGAGCCTAAGCTGGGGCCACGCCAAGCAAAAAGGCTCAAAGCGCCGCCGGTAAAGACTGCCAGGATCATCAGGATGATGAAGCCGCGCTCTGGATCGAGTGCGAAGGCATGCACTGAAGTCAAGACGCCAGAGCGGACTAGAAAGGTGCCCAATAAAGACAAGGAGAAGGTTAGGATCGCTAACAACACGGTCCAACTGGCAAGCCCGCCGCGCTTTTCGGTTACAATAGCAGAGTGCAAAAGCGCTGCCCCGAGAAGCCAAGGCATGAAGCTGGCATTCTCAACGGGGTCCCAGAACCACCAACCGCCCCAGCCCAGCTCATAATAGGCCCAGTACGAGCCCAAGGTGATGCCAATCGTCAAAAACGTCCAAGAAGCCAAAGCCCAAGGCCGAACCCAGCGTGCCCAAGCAGCGTCCACGCGGCCCTCTAACAAGGCTGCCACGGCCAATGAAAAGACCACCGACGAGCCGACATAGCCCAAATAAAGAAAAGGTGGATGGGCCGCGAGAGCTGGGTCCTGCAGCAAGGGGTTGAGATCTGCCCCTTGTAACGGTGCGGGGTCCAAGCGGACAAATGGGTTAGAAGCAAAGGCCAAATAAGCCATCATGACCGCGGCCAAAAGACCTTGGACGCCGACTGCCCGCGACCGCAAATCCCACCGCAACCCTTTGGAAAAATGCGCCAACATCCAGCCAAATCCAGCTGAGATGAGGCACCACAATACCATAGAGCCTTCATGGCTGCCCCAAGTTCCCGCAATTTTGTACAGCAACGGCTTTAAGGTGTGACTGTTGCTGGCCACATTTTGGACCGAGAAGTCAGACCGAATGAAGGCGCTCATCAGTGCAAAGAAGGCCAAAGCGATCGCAAAAAAGGATATATCAGATGCCGCCTTTGCCATAGCGGCAAATCGGCCATCACGGGCGTGGCCGCCCCACAATCCCGTCGCCGCTTGGGCAAAGGCGGCAAAAAGAGCGAGGAAGATAAGGAAGTGTCCGAGTTCTGCGATCATAACCGACTATGTACCCCGCAGCTCTTTAGGTTCAACCTGTTTCCGCTGCTCAAACCACGTTTCGATAGCAAGACTGGATTAAACTACTTCGACCCTGTGTAGGTTGGGTTCGCCATATTGGCACCGGTTCCCAGATTGGATTGGTTGCTGGTTTGACTAACTGGCAGAGGCGCGTCGCGCCACTGGCCAGAGGCTTTCAAGGAATCGGCCACTTCTTTGGGCATATAGTTTTCATCATGTCGGGCAAGGATTGTGCGCGCCTCAAACGTATCAGGTCCCGTGAACTTGCCCTCCGCGACAACACCTTGGCCTTCGCGGAACAAGTCGGGCAACACACCGCGATAGCTAACGCGCATGTCGGCCTTCATATCCGTCACGACGAAATTGACTTTGCCATTATCGCCCCGGACCACAGTACCCTTGGCCACAAGGCCGCCAATGCGCGCTTGTGTCCCTGCTTCAGGTTTTTTGGTTTGAGCATCTGTCGGCGAGTAGAAGAACGATGCGGTTTGCCGCAAGGCCACGCTCGCAACCGCGGTTGCGCCTAGCAGGACAATTCCTGCGGCAGAAATCAAAAGAAGGCGGCGGTCACGTCTGCGCATGGTTCTTACTCGATCTTTGGCTCAAACTACTGCGTCACGTCCCGAATGGAAAGCAACCTTTCCCTCACTTACACTCACCTTTTCGGCATCAGTGCTGGGTCTGACGTACCCTTTGCTGGAGACGCCGGGGCGCTTTCAAGAGCCATACTATAGACCGCCGAAAGCAGGGGATCGCTGGCCTGTTGCTTCTGCCCTACCAACAATATGTCTCTGGCCTCTTTGAGTTTGCCGGTCATTAACAAGACGCGCGCCGCAGATAGGCGCAGGGATGGGTCAGATGGATTTTCTGCCAATCGGTCAATGCGCTTGGCGATCATGGTTTCAATGAAAGCCTTTTGCGCGTCCGGTCCGGCATTGGCCATTGCGGCCATCGGCGGGCCAGCCTCTTCCCCGGGGCCTCGATCCAATTGCGAGAGGATGTCCGCGACGCGAGTTACCAGTTGCATTTGGCCTTCGGCATCCTTGGCATTGAGACTATAAGCTGTGCGCCACGCGGCCAATGCCTCTATCTTCTTGCCTGCTTGCCAATCGGCAAGCCCCAAGTAGAAGCGTGCCGACACTGAATTTGGCTTTAGCTGAAGCGCAGCATCAAAGGCAGATTTAGCATCTGCACCGACAACACCTTCGTTCAGGCGCATCAAAACGGCCCCAGTCTCGGCAATTAAGTCTGCATTCTTGGGATCCCGACGTATCGCAGCTTGAAACGCGCGAAGGGCATCTTGATCGCGCCCAGCGCTGCCCAAAACTTGCGCCATCAAAGCGTGGGGCATCGGATCTTCTGGTGCCTTTTTCGCCTGCTCTTGTAGCAGAAGCATGATTTCATCTTCGCTCAAGGTTTCAGGCGGGCGAGAGAGCAGTTCTGTCTCGCGCTGAACAAAAGGCTGATCGGTCTTTTGGGGAGAGCCATAGATGAGGTATAGCCCGCCTGCCCCTAGCGCGATGACGGCGGCCACACTGGTCATTGCCAATTTTCCCAATCGCGGCCCCTCGCCCAAGATGCGGTCGCGAGCTTGGACCAGTCTACGTCCAATCTCTAGCTTACCAGCTTGGGCAGCTTCTTCAGATATTCGACCCTGTGCCAAATCGCGCTCGATCTCGGCGATTTGATCTTGATAGACCTGCAGGTCAGCGCGGTCACTTTCTAGTGCGCCCCCGCGCGCGCCAGCCCGAAGCACCCACCAAGCCGCTCCGACTAGTGCAACCAGAAGGGCGAGCCAAAACATTCCAGCAACAAGAATAGGAGGGATTTGTGTCATGATGAAAGGCGACATGCACGCTCCCACCCGTGGGTTCAAGGCTTGGGGGTGAAAATGTCGCAGGTAGACGCTTCAAACTTGCGCGATTAATCGCTGTCTCAGGCGGCCCTTTTTACCAAAGCGGTAACCCGGCGCTCAAAATTCTTGGCTGGCAATGGACCGTCTAGCGCATTGATGAGGATCGAAGTAGCATTTATCCAATCTAGGAAATACGGTGAGGTTTCCCCCTCGCGCGCCACCCTTACCAATCCCTCACAAATCGTATCCAATTGGCCGATGCAAGTCCGGCTCGCATTATCACGGAAGCCACCAAAGCCCGCGAGCGGTGCGAGAAGGCGAGAGGCGACTAAAAACTGCATATGGCAATGCGCTACTTCTACTTTGATTGGATCAATGGGCGCGCCATATCGTGGTTCGGTTAAGCTCCCAGCGTTCTTTTTGCGCACCAAAGCCATTGGTAGGGCTAAATCCAGCGCCTTCACAGCCGCATGGCAAATCATTTCGAGCCTTGAGCCGACTTGGTTGCAAATGGCGTTCAGTTCCTGTCTCCAGGGACCATTTTGGGACAAGATGGTGTCGCGCGTCATGCCGTGGACCAACTTGTTGTGACGATCGATGGCAGCTTTGACCGCGTCGACGTCAAAAGTACCGCCCAAAGCAGCATGCTCAATGACGGCGCCTTCGCGTCGCAGGAGCGCGATCACGCGACGCCCGATGATTGCGTAATGAGTGGTATCAAGCTTTCGGTCATCCACGCCGCGCGAAACACGTTGTAATACGCGCAGCGCTTGATAGGGTTTTGGCAAAACCGACATCGTTAGCAGCAAAATCTCGGTCGCTATTTGCGGATTTTCGTTTTCAGCCTCTTTCACAACCGCGGCCAAACGCTGGATCGATTGCTCATGCATATCCCCACGCAAGCTCTGCACGCCGGTCCAGATCTGACGCCCTACTCTTTCAGCTGACAGGAGCGGGATCAAACGACCTAGGACATGAGAAGCTTCTGGCATCTTCGACAAAGCGCTCAGTCGCTCTGGTGAAATCTCTTGGATATTGTCCAAAAGCTCTGACCGCATTTTCTCCGCATACTCACGCGCTTGGGTCATATCGCCGCGCAAGCTGGCTGCAGTGCCTAATGGCTCAAGATCGACATAAGCATCGGGTGCAAGTTGGCCGATGATCAGCCTCCAAACCGGCCCCAATCCAATCCGCGGCAAAGAGCCCGGCATCAGCCGATGTAGGGGCCCATTCTCAAAAAGATTTTCAAAGGGTTCGAAGAACAGCCGGTCAAAACTAAGAACTCGCGTATGGGCATTACCCATCGCAAAGCTATAGGGAATGCCTGCTTCGCGCATGGCGTCGAGCAATTCACCAGTTGGAATGGATTGGACGCCTTGGACTTTCATGCGCTCTAAAAGCGCCCACAACTTCCCTGCAGTTGCTGGCGGGGTCGACAGCAACAATGCCTTTAAGGCTGCAATCTTGTCGTCGGTTAGAACTGTCATGGGCGGTTACTCAGGTCGGCACTCTTATGAAGCCACATCATCTGCAACTCTCAAGCACACTGTCGTAACAAAAATGCGTTAATTTGGGGTTTGCAAGTTCAAGCACAATAAAACTAAATCTAAACAGAATTTTCGGTGGCAGGCAGCAATAATCTAGCCCGTAAACCACCCAAATCAGATCGATCAAGTTTCAAGCTACCACCATAGGCGCGCGCCAATTCATCACAAATCGACAAGCCAAGTCCTGAGCCCGGAAGAGTCTCATCCAAACGCGCGCCGCGCTTGACAGCCGCGACCAAAGCGTCACCCTCTAGGCCCCCACCATCATCTTCGATGGTGATCTCAATCTGCCCAGTGGCAACCATGCGTGCTTCAATCTCCACAAGTCCACCGCCATACTTGCAGGCATTCTCAGACAAATTACCGATCAGATCTTCCAAATCTTCTTTTTCGCCGCGAAAAACCAAATTATCCTCAAAATTGGCTGTGACTTTCACGCCTTCAGCCTTGAACAATCGTCCTAACGTGCGGCTCACATCTTCGATCACCGGCCCAACTGGGGTGCGTGCGCCCAAGGATTCCGCTCGCGCCGCAGCGGAAGCACGCTTCAAATAATGCTCTACCTGACGGGTCATGGCCTGAGCTTGCCGCGCAACCAAATCTTCAAACTCACCCTTATTCTGACGAGATTCATTAAGAAGGACAGAAAGGGGCGTTTTCAAAGCATGCGCCAGATTTCCAACATGGGTGCGCGCCCGCTCTACCACTTCTTGGTTATGCGAAATGAGAGCATTGAGTTCCCCTGCCAATGGCGCAAGCTCTCGTGGCGCATCTTCATCTAGGCGGTCACGCTCACCATTGCGGATCATCGCGAGTTCGCGCCCCATTCTGCGCAAGGGCTCAAGGCCTAATTGGACCTGCAAGAAGATGGCCCCTAACAGACCAATTGCCAGTGCCAATAGACCTAAACTAAGCGCCAAATTAAAACGATCACCGGCGGCGACCGCCTCCCCGATATCTGCCCCGACCATCAAGAGGGTCTGACTGTTGCGGGAAGGAAGTTGCACCAAGCGGGCAGCAACCCTCAAGCGCTCCTTATTGCGGTTCATTTCTAAAGTCTGAGTGGTACCCGGCTGGGCTAGCACTTGTTCAAGTAAGACCACTGGCGGTTCGAACGGCTCGTCCCAAACAGAACGCGAACTCACACCTTGACCCAAAAGCTTGGGTCCCGCCGTCACATCGACAACCCGCCAATAATGCCCCGAAAGAGGGCGGACAAATCGCGGATCGGTTGGGGCTCGCGGCACCCGTAATTGCCCCTGTTCGTCGGTTTCAATGGTTGCAGCCAACGCATCAACCGAGACCGTTAGCTCACGATCAAAAGCTTCAAAAACTGAATTGCGAAACAATGCGGACAGGCCATAGCCCGTTGCGACCAACACCAAGGCTGACCAAATAGCCGCGACAGCGACCAGTCTTCCTGCAAGGGAGCGCCGAGACCTCACCCTTTACCTGACTGGTTGGATGCATCTGGGTCAAGCAATTGGTAGCCAAGGCCGCGCACCGTCGAGATACGATCTTGGCCGATTTTCTTGCGTAGCCGACCAACAAAGACCTCTATTGTGTTGGAATCACGATCAAAATCTTGATCGTAAATATGTTCGATCAGTTCCGAGCGGGGAACAACGCGTCCGACATGGTGCATCAAATAGGTCAATAGACGAAGCTCATGGCTGGTCAATTTCACGGGGTCGCCCGCTACCGTGGCTCGCTGTGCGCGTGGGTCAAGTCGCAGGTCACCGCACTCAAGCGCAGGCGTTGCATGGCCAGCGGCGCGGCGGACCAACGCGCGCAAACGCGCCAGCAATTCTTCGATGTGAAACGGCTTGGTGAGATAGTCGTCCGCCCCGGCGTCAAAGCCTGCGACCTTTTCACTCCATCGATCACGCGCTGTCAAAATGAGCACAGGGACCACCTTCCCGGCGTTGCGCCACCGTTCCAGCACCGTGACTCCATCAATCAACGGAAGTCCCAAATCCAAGACGATAACGTCATAGGGTTCCGTGTCGCCAAGGAAATGACCTTCCTCGCCGTCGGCAGCGACATCAACAGCATAGCCGGAATCATGCAGGGCGCGCTCAAGCTGACGACGCAAATCGGGATCATCTTCCACTACCAGACAGCGCATCCGCCTCACTCCTCTCACAAAAACATGTCGTCAAATTGACGATCAGGCCTGCTCGCAATTCCGTCCACACGGGGCTGCAGGCGCAGGCAGCCTAACCTTGTCGTCCGACAATTTGCCCAGACTGAGCATCGACTTTAAAAATCATGATCCGGCCACGGGAAGCCTGCCAGCGCACGATATAAAACGGTCGCCCATTCTCGGTTACAATTTGTGTATCTAACTGATTACCCGGCTCAATGGCGTTGATCATCCCCAAGACTTGGCTCAAAGGAACAATCTGACTGGCCAACTGAAACAGGCCGCCATTGCGCATATCTTCATGAAACACCAAGCCTGAAGGGCTGGATGGCGAAGCACTTACCCGGCCTGCTTGCGCTGGCTCAACCAGACTTACGCTGGCCAAGAGGGACGTGCTCAAAAGAAAGGCGAACAGCTTTTTCATGAGGCAAAGACTACATGCATGGTTCTGAACGTGGACTAAACAGGATCGATTAGTTTCATTCATAGAAACCGCCAATCCCCATCACTCTATGCGGACTCTTTAGGCTGTAACAATCCGATATGCCTGCGAAAAGCACTCCTTTACAGCGTTGAAGGCTGTAAGCGGCTCGCTTTTGCCCAATCACTCGCGGCATTAACAAACGCGCCAAACAGCGCGTCAGCATCTGCAGTTTCGTCGATCAAACGTTCGGGATGCCATTGCACACCCAGAGCAAAGCGGCGGTCGGGGCGCTCAATCGCCTCAACCAACCCATCGTCGGAAAAGCCGGAAACGATCACTTGATCACTGATTTCCAACAAGGCCTCGCGGTGAAAGCTGTTGACCTGCAAATGATCAAGGTCGGTAATCGCATGGAGCTTGGTGCCCGGTGTGACCTTCAGGCCATGACGGGTTGATCGGTCATCATGCGCGATGCTGCCATCGGTGTAGAACTTCGCATCCCCACTCATCCGACAACCAGACAGGCAGCCCAGCATTTGCATGCCATTACAAATGCCTAGATAGGGCCGATCTTCCGCCAAAAAGGTTTCTACTAAGGCCCGTTCTATCGCAAAGCGATCTGACTGCGGTGCATAGCTTTCTTGGCCAGGAACATACCACTCAGACGGAAACTTGATCCGCGCGCCGGTCGACATCAGACCGGCACAATATGTACGCGCAAAGTCTAAGGACTCTGGAGCGTAAGGCAGTCCCAAGGCGACGCCACCGGCCTTCTCAATCGCACGAAAATAGCCCTTACCCGTTTCATAAGAGGCCCCACCTTGGCTGGTATTTTCGTCCAAAATGATGCCGATAATCGGCTTATCCC